>NZ_AJRE01000445.1:0-505 GCF_000296955.1 Streptococcus sp. GMD4S | reverse complement strand
CACCTAACAATGAGTATGTCAGCTTGAGGTATGGTTTTGGCCATGCCTATTTTGGGGACTTACTTAGGGGATTAAGTAGGTCCTTTTTTAGTATTTTGCTAAGGCTAGCCTTCAAGGTTAAATATAATATTTTTAATATTTCCCTTATTTAGTGCGGACGGGAGTGAAATTATCCTGTGGATAATTTCAGGAATCCAGGGAATTTCATCCCTAATTTTTGAGCCCCTAGCTCTTTCATTTCTAGGCTTAGGCTAAAATAGTTCCCCGAACTATTTTACTCTCAAAAATCCCGTCATATACAATAACAAGATTATTGTATATGATACCACTACAGCGGGAAATATCTAGTAAAACTCGCTTCGCTCGCACTAGTATTATACATATACATTATTAGCAAACTAAATCACTATAGAAACATCTAGACAAGCAAATGAAGCATCTTTTAGACTTTAGGAGGTCTTATGAAATTATTAGAAGAGCGCATCCTTGAGGATGGGCATATCTT
>NZ_AJRE01000444.1:0-995 GCF_000296955.1 Streptococcus sp. GMD4S | reverse complement strand
GCAGGAGCGAAATCATCGGGTGAGCGTGTGGGAATTCGTGCTTACACCAGTGATTTCTCGCCTTTCTTTGGGGAAGTACCTGGCTTAGCAGGTGTCTATGCGGCTAGTGGCCTAGGTTCATCAGGCCTCACAACTGGGCCTATCATTGGTTACCACTTAGCTCAACTGATCCAAGACAAGGAATTGACCTTGGACCCAGTAAACTATCCAATTGCAAACTATGTCAAACGAGTAAAAAGCGAATGATACTCAATGAAAATTAAAGAGCAAGCTAGGAAGCTAGCCACAGGCTGCTCAAAGCACTGTTTTGAGGCTGTGGATAGAGCTGATGAAGTCAGCTCAAAACACTGTTTTGAGGTTGTGGATAGAACTGACGAAGTCAGTAACCATACCAACCCACGGCAAGGCGAAGCTAACGTGGCTTGAAGAGATTTTCGAAGAGTATAAGCATTTTACTGAAATTTTAGCAGATAGTTTAGGATGTCAAATGACATTCCCTATCAAAAATGATAAAATAAGAAAAAATAATCCGAGAATCGAGGAAGAAAGATGCAAGAAAAGATTTTGGTAACTGGTGGTGCTGGATTTATCGGAACCCACACTGTTATTGAGTTGATCCAAGCAGGTCATCAAGTGGTTGTGGTGGATAATCTTGTCAATAGCAATCGTAAAAGTTTAGAAGTTGTTGAAAGAATCACAGGAGTTGAGATTCCTTTTTATGAGGCAGATATCCGTGACACAGATACACTCAGAGATATTTTCAAGCAGGAAGAACCGACTGGTGTCATTCACTTTGCGGGTTTGAAGGCTGTTGGTGAATCAACCCGTATCCCTCTTACCTACTATGACAACAATATCGCAGGAACTGTCAGCCTTCTAAAAGCCATGGAAGAAAATAACTGTAAGAACATCATCTTCAGTTCTTCTGCGACAGTTTACGGAGACCCTCATACAGTTCCAATCTTAGAAGATTTCCCACTTTCAGTGACCAATCC
>NZ_AJRE01000443.1:0-995 GCF_000296955.1 Streptococcus sp. GMD4S | reverse complement strand
GTCACTATGACTGGGCTCTGAAAAAACTCAAAGCTCATCAGAAAAATTGTAAGAAACGTTAATTGAAGAGTTTATGAAGGTTGGAAAATCTTCTTCTAAGCTTCGAATAGCTTAGTTCTCGTGATTTTTGAGCTCTTCTAGCTTTAGAATCCTTCAAAAATTAAAATTTAAAGCTGTCATAGACTTAGAATAGATCTAAAAAATATATACAAATGCAATTCTAAACTTAGAATTGAATTTATATTAAAGTGATTATACTGTTCGATACTTAGAATGACTTGATTCTGAGAAATGTTGACTAGAAAATGGATCGAATGGCTTTTTTCTGATATAGGATGATAGATAGATGGGTGAGATGATGAACATACAAAAAGAGAAAGTTAGAAAAGAGTTGATGTCCCTCTGTTTGGGAGAGTTCACAGCCGTCCTATCTATTTGGTTTTGTTTTTTCCTTTTGAAAAATAGGCTTGGTGATTGGAATGGTTTGATCTCTATTCTTCATCCGTTGTCTTTACTGACATTTATTTTGCTTCAAGGTTCAATCTATTGGGCGATTTTGATTAGAAGACTCTCGAAACCTCAGTTCGGAAGTGAAAATGTCCCTAAACTATATGGTGTGCTCAGAATACTAGACCTCGTTTTACTTATTTCAGGCTTTCCTTTTATTGTCTGGAATGCACAGAGTGTCCTAGTGACTATCTTAGCCACGTTGATACAGCTTTTTGCCCTTATCGAATGGGTTAATTATTTCCTCCTACGCCTATCTTATAGTTTGAACCCTCTTGTTTTATGGAAACGAATTACCAAGGGAAAACTTGAAAAAAGCAGAATAGCCAAGGAGTTGGGGTAGGGGGAATGAATGTATGTTTTAGATACTATCAATATAAAACTTTAGTTGACGTTAAATAATATTAAAAATGAGTAGGAGAATATCTATGTCTGTAGGGTTAATGGTTGGTTATAATTGGTGGACTATAGGAGAAGGGAGTCTTTTT
>NZ_AJRE01000442.1:0-1516 GCF_000296955.1 Streptococcus sp. GMD4S | reverse complement strand
TCACCTCTGAAACCTCACTATCCATGAGACGGGTCATGAGACTCTTGAGGTTGATATCGTCTGGGCTGATGCCATTCATCGGAGAAATAAGGCCATGCAAGACATGATAGAGTCCGTGGTATTCTTGGATATTTTCCATAGCAGCCACATCGCGACTATCCTCTAGCACCAAGATGGTTGTCTGGTCTCGAGTCGGATCCGTACAGATAGAGCAAGGATCGTCATCAGTCAGGCGACCGCAGATGGAACAGTAGGTCAGCTCTCTCTTAGCAGAAAGGAGATTTTTAGCAAATTCATTGACATCGTCATCAGACATTCCAATAGTATAGAAGGCCAGACGGGTAGCCGTCTTAATCCCGATACCCGGTAACTTCGAATAACTGTCAATTAGCTTGGCAATAGGTGTTGGATAAAGCATATGTTCCTTTCTAATTCATTGGATGATGTTGGTTATAGAGGTTGATAATATCGCGCGCAATGGAAGGTCCGACACCATTTGTAAGGTTGGTGTTATGAGGAAAGACAACAGCTACAGCGATTTGAGGATTATCTGATGGTGCATAGGCCACAGCATTAGTATTGTTAGCTTCTTGACCTCCCGCAACATAACTCTCGGCAGTACCAGTTTTTCCACTAATGGATACCGCTGCGCCATTTGAAAAGGCACGACCGGTTGTCAAAGCACTACCACCATGTGACACTTGATAAAATCCTTGTTGGAGGATGGAAACATCAGACTCAGAAATATTAATTTTATTCATTTCCTTGGTTTCAACAGATTGGATTAAGTTCCCTAAGCCACCTTGTTCGTTGTTTCCATAAATCCCCTCAACAATGTGGGGGGCAATCCGAACACCGTTGTTGGCAATAGTTCCAACGTACTGGGCCAATTGCATTGGGGTGTAGTTATCAAACTGACCAAAGGCATTGGTAATGTAATTAGCAAAATTATACTCTTTTGGTATAAAACCAGTTGACTCATCTGGGAGGTCAATTCCTGTTGAAGCTCCGAGTCCATATTCCCCGAAGGTTGATCGCAATTTGCCCATTGCAGTCTCTAACTGTCCCGTTGCGACTGTCATATTTGGTGTGTAGGTTTGTCCCATGATTCCTAGCGCAGTTTGAACCATGTAGGTATTAGAAGAGTATTCCAAAGCCTCAACTGCTGTGATAGGGAAAGAGCCATAGGACAAGGTATACCATGAATTGATAGGGGCCGAACCTTGGAAAACAATCGGCTGGTCTGTCAAGGTTTGATTACCTGACAAGACTCCATTTTCCCAACCAGAGCTGATGGTCGCCGCCTTAACAACAGATCCTGGCACAAAGACATTGGTTATCGTTCCAAGCGAATCTGAACTTAATTTACCGGATTCGACATCATGCTTGACACCAGACATGGCCAGAACTGCACCGGTTTTAGGATTGAGAGCTACAGCGTAGACTCCTTCAGAGTACTTTGCTCCACCGTTACCCAACTCTGAGTTGAAGTAGCTCTTGAGTAGGTCGTCCACAC
>NZ_AJRE01000441.1:0-1668 GCF_000296955.1 Streptococcus sp. GMD4S | reverse complement strand
CATTATATCCCTTGGTTTTATCCCAATCTTCTATATTTTCAAGATGATTTTCCAAATCAATTCCTACACAGTAAACTTCAATATGATTCTCATGGTTCTTTCTACCGTAGCAACTTGTGGTATCTATTACCTCTTGACCCTCTTTATCACCAAAGACAAAACACTCCACTATGCACTGAACCTTGTACTTGCAAAATTAAAACGAAATTAAAAAATCCCCTACTGATAAATTAGTTGCCAGTAGGGGATTTCTTCTTTATTCGTTTTCTTTCTTTTCAGAAGCGTTGGCTTCTAGATTTGAATCTTGTTTAGGTTGTTCAACAATAGAGGAATTAGCTTCTTGTTTCTGTTCTGGCTTGACTGCATCGCTATTTACAGCAGCAACAGCCTGTTTCCAGATTCCTTCTTCGTTTACTTTGTAACCATCAGGTGTTGTTGCGTTCTTCAACAAAGAACCATTAGCTTGGAAATAGTACCAATTACCATCAAGCTGTTTCCAACCCGTTTGCATAGCTCCTGATTCATCAAAGTAATAATGATCACCATTTACTTTATGAAGGCCAACCAACATGATGCCATCTTCAGGATTTAGATAATACCAGACGCCTTTGTCTTTTATCCAACCAGTTTTCATGGCTCCATTTGATTCAAAGTAACGGTAATGATTATCAAACCATTTCCAGCCTGTTTGCATGGCACCAGATTTGCTAAAGTAATATTGCTTACCATCTACTTGATGGAGGCCGACTAACATAACGCCTTCCTTACCTTCAAGATAATACCAGGCATCACCATCTTTCAACCAACCAGTTTGGAGTGCGCCAGACGTAGCGTAATAATGCCAAGAATCATTTGACCACTGCCATCCAACTTGCATAGTACCTGCAGAGCTGAAGAAATAGTTCTTACCGTCAATCTCTTTAGATCCTACAGCCATAATACCAGTTTCTGGATCCAAATAATACCATGATTCTTTATCTTTCAACCAACCAGTTTTCATAGCACCTGAGTTCGTATAGAAGTACCAGCTATTGTCTTGCCACTTCCAGCCAGTCTGCATGGCACCACTAGCATTCAAATAGTAACGAACACCATTTATATCTTGTCTGCCAGTTAACATGATGCCATCTTTATCCAGATAATACCATGTTTCCTGATCCTTGACCCAGCCGGTTTTCATAGCTCCAGAACTTGCAAAATAGTTCCAGTGACCATCAACAAATGCCCAGCCAGTTTGCATGATACCTTCTTGATTAAAGTAGTATGTGCTTCCATTGATATTCTTTTTACCGATGGTCTTTAGCCCATCCTCATCATAGAAATACCAATTTGAATCAATCTTTTGCCATGTTGAAGGCTTACCTGCTGTTTGGAGTGCACCACTTTCGCTAAAGAACATCTTCTTGCCATTATAAACTTGGTGTCCTGTTAGCATCTTCCCATCTGCCGCAAAGAGATACTTTTTCCCTCCAATTTCAGAGAGCTCGCTAAATCGTCTAGCACCATTTGATTGGATATAATACCAAGAGTCATCTAGTTTGAACCAACCACCAGTTTGCATTTTACCATTTTGGTTCAGATAGTAATCATTCCCTTTGGCATTTTCTCCCCAGTCGTCGTTAAGGTGAAGCCAGCGACCTGCTTGCATTTGTCCTTTTCCATTAAAGA
>NZ_AJRE01000440.1:0-1951 GCF_000296955.1 Streptococcus sp. GMD4S | reverse complement strand
TAGCAGACATGAAGGAACTTGGTGACCAGTCTGTTCAGCTCCATAACCAGATGATTTTGAGCCTATCGCCAGATGTGCTGGATACCGTGATTTTCTATGGAGAAGACATTGCCGAATTAAGCCAACTTGCTAGTCAAATGTTCCCAATCGGCCACGTTTATTACTTCAAGAAAACAGCTGACGAGGACCAATTTGAAGACCTAGTCAAGAAGGTTAAGGAAAGCCTTGGAGCCAATGACCAAATTTTGCTTAAAGGCTCTAACTCCATGAATCTAGCCAAGTTGGTAGAAAGTTTAGAAAATGAATGCAAGTGATTTTGCCAAGTATCTGCAAAGAATGCTGGCCATTACGGATACTGGATTAACCTTTACAAAAGATCCTTTCGACCGTGAGCGTTACGAGGACTTGTGAAGTCTGTTATCTGAAATGTTGAATCAGGTATCAGACCTCGATGCAGAAGAAGTGGCAGAAGTCTTGAAACCAACGTCCGCTTATGCAACTCCTCTGATGGACGTCCGTGCTTGGATTGTTGAGGATGAAAAAGTATGTTTAGTTAGAGGAAAAGGAGAGGATAGTTGGGCTTTGCCAGGTGGTTTTGGTGAAGTTGGCTATTCTCCAACCGAAAATATTCTTAAAGAAATTGAAGAAGAAACCGGCTTTACAGCAAAAGCTGAAAGGTTACTTGCAGTTTTTGATACCAATCGTTTCCAACTACAGAGCAAACAATATGCAAAGTTTGTCTTTGAATGTAAGCTTCTTGATGGACAATTTCAAGAGAATCAAGAAATTGCTGAGCTTCAATTTTTTGCCATTGACCAATTGCCAGTCTTATCTGAAAAACGCATCACCAAGGAGCAAATGGAGATTCTTTGGCAGATTCATCAAGGACAAAGAGACCAATATCTTGACTGAGAAGATTATTATCGTATTTCTGAATTCATTTTTTTCTATTGGCATGGTATAATATGTGAGAAGATTTTGAAATATAATGAGGAATATTAAATGAATTTATGGGATATTTTCTTTACAACGCAAGCGACAGAACCACCTCAATTTGACCTTGTCTGGTATGTAAGTTTATTTTCGTTATTAGCGTTGACCTTCTACACTTCTTATCGCTATTACGATAAAAAAGTCTATCAACGTTTTTTCCAAATTTTACAAGCTGTCCAGTTGATTCTTCTCTATAGTTGGTACTGGGGAAATCACATGCCGATGTCAGAAAGTTTACCATTTTATCATTGTCGTATAGCGATGTTTGTAGTGCTGTTACTTCCTGGTAAGTCAATGTATAAGCAATATTTTTCTCTACTTGGAATTTTTGGAACGCTGGCAGCTTTTGTTTATCCAGTACCAGATGCCTATCCTTTTCCCCACATAGCCATCCTGTCTTTCATTTTTGGTCACCTAGCTCTTCTAGGAAATTCTTTGGTTTATTTATTTAGACAGTATGACTCTAGATTATTGGATGTTAAGCGGATTGTTTTATTAACCTTTTCACTTAATGCTCTGATTTTTGTGGTTAATTTAGTGACTGGAGGAGATTATGGATTCTTGACAAAGCCACCATTGGTTGGTGATCATGGCTTAGTGGCCAATTACCTGATTGTGTCGCTGGTATTAGCTACAGCTATTAGTTTGACCAAGAAAGTATTAGAAGTTTTTTTAGAGCAAAAAGCAGAAAAAATACTTGTGAAGAAAGCTTAAGTATAAGCTTTCTTTTTTTGTAAAAAAAGATACTTTTTTAAAGTAAGGCTGTTAAGATAAAAAAATAGAAATAAAAAGTGAAAAATGACTAGGAAATTTATCAAAATCTAAGCACGATTGGATTTTTTGTGTTATAATATTCTTTGAATAGCTATACCCAAACATAGTTATTAAATAGAAGTGAGAAACTTGGAAGACAGAGAGGATGCGATGTAATGACTAGAGATGGTTTTTTTACAGGCTT
>NZ_AJRE01000439.1:0-2052 GCF_000296955.1 Streptococcus sp. GMD4S | reverse complement strand
TGGCTATCCTCATCTGAAATATTCTGGATAAGAGTAACTCCTCGTTTTTGAGCTGCTCTCAAAGCATTATCATAATTGAAAAGATTATCCCATAGTCCCCAGTTTGCTGTGATCCGATCATCTGAATATTTTTTCAAATAAAACTTACCGACCTGATATCGATTGAGTATTTCGTCTGCTCCACCAATATGGTCACTATGAACATGAGTTCCTATAATAAAATCTAATTTTTTTACACCTATTTGATCCAAGTGGCGAATCAATCGATCCTCCAATACTTGATAATTTCTCATGGAAATTCCCCAGCGGCTTGGATAGCGTGGGTCACTCCCATCAGGGAAGTCATAGTCTTCACCCATATCAATCAAAGCATAGTGACCATTGCTTTCCAGAAGGATGGCGTCACTCCCAGATTTTGCTTTAGTATTTATGAAATGGATACGATTGCCCGAACCTGCTGAAATGGTATCTGCATTTACTCCTTGCGATAACTGAATCAGTAATAGAAAGACTGCGAGAACACTATAGCTGACTGATTTTAATAACCATTTATTTTTCACCTTGAAAACTCCTTTATCTTAACAATAAGCAACTTTTACTAATCTAATCAATCCAGTAGTTTTTATCCCCTCCTGGGACTTGTTGCTCAATAGGCGGTGGAGTCATATAGTTTTCTCCAAATTCGTAGACAAGTATTTCATGGTATTTTCTCGGAACCTTGACCACGATGTTTTCATAAGGCATATCAATCAAATCATAGAGCCATTCTTTTTTTATACCATTTGGATAATAAGGGTCATAGATAGTACAAGTAAGATCTGTTGCTTGATCTACACTATACTTCAAAGCAAGGCTCTCTAATTTTTGATTCCATAGCTGTGGGGAAGTTAAGCGGAAAATAGCTGATCCCATATAACGAGGGAGGTTTTTAAGTCCACCATTCTCAGACTTGATCCCTTTAAAATTCAAAGAAGAAAGGCGAATGAAATATTTGTAGAGCTTCATTTTCTTACGGTCACTTTCCTGTGTTACGACACCATCATATGGAAAAATGTCAACGCAAGTTCCCAATACGACCGTTGGGTCTACGAGGTTAGCATCTCGACGAGTCCTTACATCATAGACTCTCATATAACTGTATGGATATCCCTTTGTTTCTCTGAATGAAATCAATTTGTAGTAGGGATGATTTTCATTTTGTAAAACCTTATACAGTTTTTCAAATTCATCACGCGCCAAGGAAATATCTGTATCATCATCCCAAGGGATAAATCCTTTATGGCGTACAGCTCCTAGTAAGGTTCCAAAATCAATAAAGTATTTGATTTGATGTTGTTCACAAAGATCATGTAGATACTTTAAAATATCCAATTCTACTTGCTTGATTTCTTCAAGAGTTAAAGTTCTTTCAGACATAGGTTCTATTCTCCTAAATTTGACTATTTTTTTAAACGTTTCTTAATCCCAATCTCGTCATTTAGACCTTTTAACAATCTTCCATAATTTAAAATCATGATGAGATACTCTTTGTTCAACTGGTGGCAACTGCATATAGTCTCCGTAGTCTGAGGTCAAAATTTCATGATAGTTTTTCGGAATGGTAAATTCCTTACCTTCAAATATTCCAGTAGTAACTTGTTCCAGCCATTCACGTCTCCACACTGGTTTGTTCATATCCTTGTAGATAAGATAATCCACCTGCTCATAATCTGAGACTTTACGGGATTTTGCAAGCTCTTCAATCTGGGCAACGTATTTGTTTGTATTGGTGAAATAGAAAATAATAACTGACACATAACGTAGCAGTGAATTCAGTACACTTTTTGTATTGGTAATGCCTTTGAAGGTGTAGCAACTCAATTGACGTTTCTTTATCAGTTTCGTCATCTTGTTTTTAAATTGTACGTCATCCTCGTAGCCATCTACAGGGAAAATATCTACATAGATTCCCATATTCGAATCGATGCGAACATCTTCTTCTAGCAAGTAAGTATGGTTATCCTGCACTTTCATGAAGGGATAGACATAGTTGAGATTATTTTTATAAGACAT
>NZ_AJRE01000438.1:0-4274 GCF_000296955.1 Streptococcus sp. GMD4S | reverse complement strand
AAGGATACAAAAGTTTTATATACCTATAATACGATTTTTAATGGCGCTGCCATTGAAACAACTCCAGATAATTTGGACAAAATTAAACAAATAGAAGGTGTTTCGTCGGTTGAACGATCACAAAAAGTCCAACCAATGATGAATCATGCCAGAAAGGAAATTGGAGTTGAGGAAGCTATTGATTACCTAAAGTCTATTAATGCTCCATTTGGGAAAAATTTTGATGGTAGAGGTATGGTTATTTCAAATATCGATACTGGAACAGATTATAGGCATAAGGCTATGAGAATCGATGATGATGCCAAAGACTCGATGAAATTTAAAAAAGATGACTTAAAAGGCACTGATAAAAATTATTGGTTGAGTGATAAAATCCCTCATGCGTTCAATTATTATAATGGTGGTAAAATCACTGTAGAAAAATATGATGATGGTAGGGATTATTTTGACCCACATGGGATGCATATTGCAGGGATTCTTGCTGGAAATGATACTGAAAAAGACATCAAGAACTTTAATGGCATAGATGGAATTGCGCCTAATGCACAAATTTTCTCTTATAAAATGTACTCTGACGCAGGATCTGGGTTTGCGGGTGATGAAACAATGTTTCATGCTATTGAAGATTCGATCAAACACAATGTCGATGTTGTTTCGGTATCATCTGGCTTTACGGGAACAGGTCTTGTAGGCGAGAAATATTGGGAGGCTATTAGAGCATTAAGAAAAGCTGGAATCCCAATGGTTGTTGCTACAGGTAATTTTGCGACTTCTGCTTCAAGTTCTTCATGGGATTTAGTGGCCAATAATAATCTGAAAATGACCGACACTGGAAATGTAACGCGAACTGCAGCACATGAAGATGCGATAGCGGTCGCTTCTGCTAAAAATCAGACAGTTGAATTTGATAAAGTTAACATTGGAGGACAAAGTTTTAAATACAGAAATATAGGAGCTTTTTTCGATAAAAATAAAATCCTAACCAATGAGGATGGGTCAAAAACTCCAAATAAATTAAAATTTGTATATATAGGCAAAGGTCAAGACCAGGATTTGATAGGCTTGGATCTTAAGGGCAAAATTGCAGTAATGGATAGAATTTATACCAAGGATTTAAAAGATGCTTTTAAAAGAGCTATGGATAAAGGCGCACGTGCCATTATGGTTGTAAATACTGTAAATTACTACAATAGAGATAATTGGACAGACCTTCCAGCTATGGGATATGAAGCGGATGAAGGGACTAAAAGTCAAGTATTTTCAATTTCAGGAGATGATGGTGTAAAATTATGGAACATGATTAACCCTGATAAAAAAACTGAAGTCAAAAGAAATAATAAGGAAGATTTTAAAGATAACTTAGAACAATACTATCCAATTGATATGGAAAGCTATAATTCTAATAAACCGAATGTAGGTGATGAAAAAGAAATTGACTTTAAATTTGCAGCTGACACAGACAAAGAACTTTATAAAGAAGATATTATAGTCCCAGCAGGGTCTACATCTTGGGGGCCAAGAACAGACTTGCTTTTAAAACCGGATGTTTCAGCACCTGGTAAAAATATTAAATCCACTCTAAATGTTATCAATGGTAAATCCACTTATGGTTATATGTCAGGAACTAGTATGGCAACTCCAATCGTAGCAGCTTCTACTGTTTTGATTCGACCAAAATTAAAGGAATTGCTTGAAAGACCTGTCTTGAAAAATCTTAAGGGAGATGACAAAATAGACCTTACAAGTCTTACAAAAATAGCCTTACAAAATACTGCAAGACCGATGATGGATGCAACCTCTTGGAAAGAAAAGAGTCAATACTTTGCATCACCTAGACAACAGGGAGCAGGTCTAATTAATGTTGCCAACGCTTTGAGAAATGAAGTTGTAGCAACTTTCAAAAATACAGATTCTAAAGGTTTGGTAAATTCATATGGTTCCATTTCTCTTAAAGAAATAAAAGGTGATAAAAAATACTTTACAATTAAGCTTCACAATACCTCAAACAGACCTTTAACCTTTAAAGTTTCTGCATCAACTGTAACTACAGATGCTCTAACTGATAGGCTAAAACTCGATGAAACATATAAAGATGAAAAATCTCCGGACGGGAAGCAAATTGTTCCAGAAATTCACCCAGAAAAAGTCAAAGGAGCAAATATCACATTTGAGCATGACACTTTCACTATAGGTCCAAATTCCAGCTTTGATTTAAATGCGGTTATAAATGTTGGGGAAGCAAAAAATAAAAATAAATTTGTAGAATCATTTATTCATTTTGAGTCAGTGGAAGAAATGGAAGCTCTAAACTCCAACGGGAAGAAAAGAAACTTCCAACCTTCTTTATCGATGCCTCTAATGGGATTTGCTGGGAATTGGAACCACGAACCAATCCTTGATAAATGGGCCTGGGAAGAAGGATCAAAATCAAAAGCAATGGAAGGTTATGATGATGATGGCAAACCAAAAATTCCAGGTACCTTAAATAAGGGGATTGGAGGAGAACATGGTATAGATAAATTTAATCCAGCAGGAGTTATACAAAATAGAAAAGATAAAAATACAACATCCCTAGATCAAAATCCAGAATTATTTGCTTTCAATAACGAAGGAATCAACGCACCCTCATCAAGTGGTTCTAATATTGCTAAAATTTATCCTTTAGATTCAAATGGGAATCCTCAAGATGCTCAACTTGAGAGAGGATTAACGCCTTCTCCACTTGTATTAAGAAGTGCAGAAGAAGGAGTGATTTCAATAGTAAATACAAATAAAGAAGGAGAAAATCAAAGAGACTTAAAAGTCATTTCGAGAGAACACTTTATTAAAGGAATTTTAAACTCTAAAAGAAATGATGCAAAGGGCATTAAATCTTCTAAGCTAAAAGTTTGGGGTGACTTGAAATGGGATGGACTCATTTATAACCCAAGAGGTAGAGAAGAAAATGCCCCAGAAAGTAATGACAAAAAAGATCCTGCTACTAAGATACGAGGACAATTTGAACCGATTGCGGAAGGCCAATATTTCTATAAATTTAAATATAGATTAACCAAGGATTACCCATGGCAGGTTTCCTATATTCCTGTAAAAATTGATAACACCCCTCCAAAGATTGTTTCAATTGATTTTTCAAACCCTGAAAAAATTAAGTTGATTACAAAGGATACTTATCACAAGGTCAAAGAGCAATACAAGAATGAAACGCTATTTGCGAGAGATCAAAAAGAACATCCTGAAAAATTTGACGAGATTGCCAACGAAGTTTGGTATGCTGGGGCCGCTCTTGTTAATGAAGATGGAGAGGTTGAAAAAAATCTTGAGGTCACTTATGCAGGTGAGGGTCAAGGACGAAATAGGAAACTTGACAAAGACGGAAATACCATTTATGAAATTAAAGGTGCAGGAGATTTAAGAGGCAAAATCATTGAAGTGATTGCATTAGACGGTTCTAGCAATTTCACAAAGATTCATAGAATTAAATTTGCTGATCATGCTGATGAAAATGGGATGATTTCCTATTATCTAGTAGATCCTGATCAAGATTCATCTAAATACCAAAAGCTTGGCGAGATTTCCGAATCTAAATTTAAAAATTTAGAAAATAGAAAAGAGGATAGTCTTAAAAAAGATACAACTGAAGTAGAACATCATCAAGAAAATGAAGAGTCTATCGAAGAAAAATCTAGCTTGACTATTCATAAAACTATTTCAACAATTAGAGACTTTGAAACTAAAGACTTAAAGAAACTAATTAAAAAGAAATTTAGAGAAGTTGATGACTTTACAAGTGAAACTGGTAAGAGAATAGAGGAATACGATTATAAATACGATGATAAGGGAAATATCATTGCTTATGACGATGGTAGTGCCTTACAATATGAAACTGAAAAACTTGATGAAATCAAATCAAAAATTTATGGCATTCTAAACCCATCTAAAGATGGACACTTTGAAATTCTTGGAAAGATCAGTAATGTTTCTAAAAATGCCAAGGTATACTATGGAAATAACTATAAATCGATAGAAATCAAAACGACCAAGTATGATTCCCATTCAAAAACGATGACATTTGATTTATACGCTAATATTAATGATATTGTGGATGGATTAGCTTTTGCAGGAGATATGAGGTTTTTTGTCAAAGATGATGGTCAGATAAAAGCTGAAACTAAAATTAGAATGCCTGAAAAAAATAAGGAAACTAAAGCAGAATATCCGTATGCATCAAGTTATGGGAATGTAATAGAATTAGGAGAAGGAGATCTTTCAAAAAA
>NZ_AJRE01000437.1:0-4938 GCF_000296955.1 Streptococcus sp. GMD4S | reverse complement strand
GTATACTATAATCATTAAATAAAGACCTCCTAACTTTATTTAATAGAAATCCTAAACTTTTTCATAATAATCTCCTAGGGAAGCTACCGTGAGGGTAGCTTTTCTTGTGGCAAAATTAGGAGAAGGAGCTTTGCTTTTGAAAGCCAAATATTTCTTTGATCCATGATATAATAGAAGAAAATGGAGGATAGAAAATGTCTAAAGTAAGATTGTACTTAGTCCGTCATGGGAAAACCATGTTTAACACGATTGGACGTGCTCAAGGATGGAGTGATACGCCTCTAACTGCAGAAGGTGAGTTGGGAATTCATGAGTTGGGAATTGGCTTGAGAGAGTCTGGTTTGCAGTTTGACCGAGCTTATTCCAGTGATTCAGGGCGTACCATTCAGACCATGGGAATTATCCTAGAAGAACTGGGTTTACAAGGGAAAATCCCTTACCGCATGGATAAGCGAATCCGTGAGTGGTGCTTTGGTAGTTTTGATGGGGCCTATGATGGAGACCTCTTTATGGGGGTCATTCCTCGTGTTTTCAAGGTGGATCATGTTCATCAGTTATCCTATGCAGAGCTAGCTGAAGGTTTGGTAGAGGTTGATACTGCTGGTTGGGCTGAAGGTTGGGAAAAACTTAGTGGCCGAATTAGAGAAGGTTTTGAAACGATTGCCAAAGAAATGGAAGAACAAGGTGGTGGCAATGCCTTGGTTGTTAGCCACGGGATGACCATTGGTACGATGGTTTATCTCATTAATGGCATGCATCCGCATGGTCTAGATAATGGTAGTGTGACCATTCTAGAATACGAGAACGGTCAGTTTACTGTTGAAATCGTCGGTGACCGTAGCTATCGGGAACTGGGACGTGAGAAGATGGAAGAAAATTCTATTTAATCAGTAAATACGTTCATCAGAACTTCGGGTCATGTATTGTGATAAGAGATTAGAAAAACAGCCTAGGATCATCCTTTCGGCTGTTTTTGATAGGGAAAAATTAGAGTGTAATGTTATTGCTTTTAGAGATTTTCATGAATAATAGTAAGGAAGCGACTGTTAGGATAGATAAAATCGTGGATAAAGCTGCGGCTACACCATAATTTCCTCTGAGAACCTCTGTATAGATTGCTACGGTCATAGTTTTTGTTTTGGAATTATATAGCAGGATAGAAGTAGAGAGTTCTGAAATCATTGTTACCCATGATAGAATAGATCCAGAAATAATACCGGGTAACATCATTGGAACAGTGATTTTACTGAAAGTATTGAGACGGCTACTTCCTAAACTCTCAGCGGCTTCTTCAATGCTAGGTGTTATTTGTTGCAAGCTAGCAACAGATGAGCGGATTGTATAAGGGAGTCTTCGGACAGATAAGGAGATAATCAATATAAAGGCTGTTCCTGTAATCATCAGAAATCCGCTTCCAAAAAGACCAGTATTGAATGAAGAAATGAAGGCAATACCTAGAACAGTTCCTGGCACAATATAAGGTACCATACTAAGGCTATCAATTAAGTTTGTAAACAAATTTCGTTTTCTAACAGCTAGGTAGGAGATAACCGTTGCAAATAAAACAACAAGAATTAAAGCAATCAAAGGAATGCGAATCGTATTAAAAATAGCAGATCCCATACGATTGAAGGCAATTTTGTAACTATTTAGAGAATAGCCTTTGACAAATACCATACCTGATGTTTTTAGGAAAGAGGTATAAATCAAGTAGACTTGAGGTAGAACAGAGAACAAGATAATTCCGTAGACTGTTGCATAAATAGCAGCCATTTTTCCTTTTGTAGTTTTTTTCGGCTCAATTGGATGGAGCGAATTCATGCTGAAACTATAGCGATTTGAAATATATTTTTGGATGAGGAAGATTGTTAAAGCAATGATAATCGCCATGATTGCTAAAGCAGATGCAAATGCAGAATTTCCGCCAACCTCACTAATGAATTGATTATAAATTAAAACAGGGAAAGTCCGATATCCTTCACCAATTAACATAGGAGTTCCGAAGTCGGAGAATGCTCTCATAAATACAAGTAGCGTAGCAGCAAGTAAAGTTGGAACTAAAAGAGGCAAAACAACTGTTACCATACGTTTGAATCCGATTACCCCCATACTTTCAGCGGCTTCAAGAAGGGAATGGTCAATCCTTTTCATTGCTCCAGCCACGTATAGAAAAACTAATGGGAATAGCTGAAGTGTAAACACAAGTACAATTCCTTTGAAGCCATAAATATCAAAAGCAGGCAAATGGAGTGTGTTGGTTAGAAATTTTGTAATAACTCCGTTTCTACCAAGAAGTAGAATCCAAGAATAGGCACCTACAAAGGGAGCTGACATGGATGCTATGATAATCAATATCTGTAAAAATTTCTTTCCTTTGAAGTCATATATAGAAAAGAGGTAAGCTAATAAAGTCCCTAAAACTAGGGAAGTTACAGTAGAAGTAATGGAGACGTTAAAACTGTTTACTAGTGTCTCAGAGTAATAGGATTTACTAAAGAAATCTTCAAAATTAGCGAGTGAGAATTGACCTTCATGTATGAGTGCTTGCTTGAGTACAATAATAATTGGATAAACAAGAAAAATAAGATAGGTAAGAAAGATGAAGAATGAGGAGGCTGTCCAAATATTTAGTTTTTTACCTTTCATAGCCAACTCCTGTAATAAGATTTTGGGAACCATCTGCAGAAAAGACATTTAACTTTTGAGTATTGATTCGTAGACGAATTCGATCCCCTTTTTGAAGATCTTCTTCAAAAGTTGATTCTTCGCTGACCTGTATTTTTGAAGAAAATGCAGTCTCTACAAAATATTCAGTGGTGAGTCCAAGATAAACACTATCGGAAATGATTCCTTCAATATCTCCAGATTCATCTTTGATAAACTCTTCGGGACGGATACTCACAAGAACAGCTTGTTCCTTAGCTTGATCAAGAGCTGGCATAGGGAGGGCATAGCCATCTGAGAAGACGATATAAGCACTGTCGCTCTTTTTTTGTAGTTTGGCTGGGATGAGATTTGTGCGTCCAATAAAGGTTGCCACAAACTCATTAGCTGGTTTATGATAGAGTTCTTTTGGTCGTCCGACTTGTTGGATGATCCCATCTTTCATAACGGCAATCTGGTCTGAAATAGCCATCGCTTCTTCTTGATCGTGGGTCACATATACAGTTGTAATTCCCACTTCGTGTTGAATTTCTCGAATAACTTGGCGCATATCTAAGCGAAGTTTCGCATCCAGGTTACTAAGTGGCTCGTCCATGAGGAGAACACTTGGATTAACAGCTAATGCACGTGCTAAGGCGACACGTTGTTGTTGTCCACCACTGAGTTTATCGGGCTTTCGATCTGCGTATTGATTAATTTGCATTAGTTCCAGATATTTATTAGTTTGTTGAACTAATTCATCTTTTGGAACCTTTTTTTGTTTAAGACCAAAAGCAACATTATCTCGGACAGTCAAATGTGGGAAAATAGCGTAGTTTTGGAAAACCATGCCGATGTTGCGTTTGCTGGGTTCTATATTATTTATTTTAGTATCATCGAAGTAAAATTCTCCGCCTTCAATACTGTTGAAGCCTGCAATCATTCGAAGAAGGGTCGTTTTTCCACAACCTGAAGGTCCAAGAATGGTGAAAAGACTTCCTTTTGGAATCGTAACGTTTAAATTCTCAATGACAGGAATGTCGTGGTAGATTTTTTTTGCGTTAATAATTTTGATCTCACTCATAGTGAACCTCTTTTACTGTTTCGATTGAATATTAGTGAAAATATCATTGTACTTTTTAAGAATAGCTGATTTATTTTGGATGACATAATCTGAATCTTCAGTAGCGATATTGATTTCTGTCATTGCTTTCATATTTTTATTGATTTTAGCATTTTTTCGAATGGGTCTAATGGTTGTTTCAGTTCCTAGTTTATCCTGAATGTCTTGAGAAAGAAGGAAATCGATAAATTTTTTAGCGTTTTCCATGTGTTTGGCATTTTTGATAATAGCTGCGTTACCAGGCAAAAAGACGGTTCCTTCTTTTGGATAAATGACTTTTACATCAACGCCATCGTTTAAGAGTTTCAATGCAGGATCTTCATAGGTGAGTCCGACAGCCATTTCTCCGTCAGCGACTGATTTGTAGACATTTGAAGAACTAGAAGCAATTTTCCCATCTACTAAGCTAAATAGATTTTTCACATATGTCCAAGCTTGCTCATTTTCATAGCCCCCTTGATCCACAAGCATGTTTGTTAATTGAGCAAAGGCACTAGAAGAATTACTTGGATCAGCAGTAGCGATTTTTCCTTTTAATTTGGGATTGAGTAAATCATTGTAGCCTTCAATTTTAATGTCTTTTGTAAGAGCTGAATTGGCAATGATGACACTGACGTCAAGTGTATAAGGGGTGTAGAATCCGGTTTTATTTTGATATTCAGGGATAATGTGGTCGTTTTCTTGGGAAGTATACGGCTCAAAGAGCTTTTCGTTAGAAGAGAAGAGTGCGTAGGAACCTCCGAAAATGACATCGGCTACAGGAGCTTCTTTCTCAGCCTCAGCTTTCTTGAATAATTCACCAGTACTAGCTTGGACTAAATCAACCTTGATACCATATTTTTCTTCGAAAGCTGGGATTGTTTCTTCAATAAGATCTTCAGGGTTAGGCGAATAAACAACTAAAGTCTTATCCGTATCATTTTCAATGCTAGTTTCAGCTTCTGTTGTTGAAGAACATCCTGACAAAAGTAGAAATATCCAGCTGAAATAGAGAAGTGATAGTGTTTTTTTCATAATTTTTCTCCTTTTTTACGAACATTATTCTCTGTTTGTTTACCTAATGTTTTCAATTACAGAGTTCTACATCATATAATAAAAACCTTAAAGAAATCTAAAACGAGAAATATGAGTTAAAGAAGTTAGGGGAAGTAGCTACAAGAGACAAATAATCA
>NZ_AJRE01000436.1:0-15015 GCF_000296955.1 Streptococcus sp. GMD4S | reverse complement strand
TATTGAGAGCAATTAAAAATATTGAAATATAAGTGATTTTAGGTATTTTCAATGTCATGATTTAAAAATGGGACAAAAGTGGGGCAAAAACCATACAGATTCTAAACTGTATGGTTCTTTTTTTATCTAACCAAGAAAGGTTAAAACTTATTAAAACAAATGCAATCAACTGTTGAAAACTTTTTAGTCCGTGTAATATAAAAACAAGTAAAAAGTTGAACTATAGGGAATATTGTGTCATAATAGGCAATAGATGAATAATTAATAGATTGGAAATAATGCTTTCTTACCTTAACAAGTTGAATTGGTTATACATTTTTTCGTCGCAATTGTGTCTATCTCTCGAGTTTAGCTAGTTTTTATAAGCTCTGGTTTCTAATCAATATAACAAATTTTAGAAGTGCATAAGACAAGATGGTGACATTACTACAGTCATTTCTAGTCACCATATGTTGCTGGCACAGGCTGTTTGTAGTGTTGGCTATTTACTAGTCAGTTTAATCGTAGTGTTTAATTTTTATTGTTGAAAGGTTTTTATATGGCGAAAATTCTATCTTTAGGTCTGACAGGTAAGAAATTACTTGCTCAGGGGTTCTTGTTTGTTCTGCTAGGTCTCATCTTGATGGTCACGGGGACTTGGTTGCCAGTAACAGTTATTCGCCTGGTTCTGTTTTTAGCTTGGATAGCAACGGTCGTAGATTTGCTATTAAGAGTTTTCAAAAAAAGCCAGTCAACGGATACCTTGGGAGTTGCACTGGTTAAATTGTTAGTGCTGGGATATTTGCTAGGTTCTAATCTTGCGACTGATATACCGATTTATGTTCTGGCTCTTGTGATTGGAGTTTATCAGATTTTTGGGGCCACGATTAATCTTGTCACCTATGTTCTCTACCGTAAAAATAATATTCGACCTCGTTTTCGTCTCTTACTAGATGGTATTCTACTAGTTTTTCTTGGTGGAGCTAGTCTTTTGTCCTCTACGGGAAATTCTGTCTTTCAACTCTTTGTTTTAGGGGCTTATTTTTTCCTTTATGGTCTGTCCAATATCCGTGACGGTTTCTTATTTGAAGGGGAAATTGGGAAAAACCATCTCAAACGTCGTATTAGAATTAGCTTACCTATTGTCCTAGCCGCTCTCATCCCTGCAAGAACTTTAGCAAAAGTTAACAAATTTATGCTGGAAAATGCTGATGAGGAAGAAGATATCCATCTTGGAATAGTGAAGTCTGGTAAGACAGCAGAGCTAGAAATTTTTGTTCATACAGCTGAGACCTCCCTGTTTTCAGCTATTGGTCATGTGGATATCTGCTATCAGGGCCGTGTTATTTCTTATGGCAACTATGATCCGTCATCTGAGACCTTATTTGGTATGGTAGGAGATGGTGTCTTATATTTCTGTGACCGCGATAAGTACATTGATCTATGTAAACGTGAGAGTCAAAAAACGCTTTTTGGTTATGGGATAGATTTGACGCCTGAAATGGAAAAAGCAGTTCAGAAAAAGTTGGCTGAATTGAAACAACTGACGATTCCATGGGAGCCAAGTGCAGATAAAATCATGACAGGTGATGGTAAGGAAGACTACACCTACGCTTATAAAATCAGACATGAGACAGATGGGGAACTTTATAAATTTATCAAATCTAAGTTTAAATCCTACTTTGTCTTATCTACAAACTGTGTGCTCTTGGCTGATACCATAGTCGGTCAGGCTGGCACCGATATCCTCTCACCCAAAGGATTTATCGCTCCAGGAACTTACCAAGCCTACCTTAATCGAGAGTTTGAAAAACCAAATAGTATAGTCGTATCTAAACATGTTTATTAAGGAGAATTTATGAACTTAGTAAAAAAATACACCCCGTTAATACTTTTTATAGGGCTGGTTGCTCTTGTAATTCTGAATGCATCGAGCTTTATATCAGGAGCAATCTCTCTCTTTGATGTAATATCAACCTTGATTTATGGTGCTGTTATTGCTTTTGTGCTTAATGTTCCTATGAAAAAAATTGAACAGTACTTAGTTAAATTGAAGGTAAAGGCAGAGTTGCGTCGTCCGATTGCCATGGTACTTGTTTTCCTAGCTCTTATCTTAATCGTGATTGCTCTTTTGGTTTTGGTGCTGCCAACCCTAGCCCAGACTATTAGTCAGCTGGGAACAGTCCTTTCAACAGTCCTTACTCAACTTGGGAAATTGCTAGGCAGCTCGGAATTTGTAACCAAAGACATGTTGTCAACTATCGTATCAGGCATACAGGGACAATCTAATTCTATTAGCCAAGCTTTGATAGGTTTTTTATCAGGTCTGACTAGTAATATCGGCAATATTTTTTCAAGTTTGATGAATGCCTTTTTGATTATAGTCTTCACCTTTTTATTTTTATCCAGTAAGGAACATTTGGCAGCGATGACGAGTCGACTTCTAAAAGTTTTTCTTCCAGAGAAGGTGGTGATAAAGTTGACTTACATTGGACAAGTAGCACTAGAGACTTATGACCAATTTTTGATGAGTCAGCTGATTGAAGCAGTTATCATAGGAGTTATGATAGCGGTTGGTTACAGCGTGTTTGGGATACCCTATGGAGTAATGACAGGTATCTTTGCAGGAGTGCTATCGTTCATTCCTTATGTAGGGCCTATGATTGCTTGTGTTGTGGGAGCGATTTTTATCTTCACAGTGAGTCCTACTCAAGCCTTACTTTCTCTTCTTCTATATCAAGTTATACAGCTGATTGAAGGAAACCTTATTTATCCTAGAGTTGTAGGTCAATCTATTGGCTTACCAGCCCTTTTCACGCTTGCGGCTGCTAGTATCGGAGGGAATCTTTTCGGACTACTTGGAATGATATTCTTTACCCCCGTATTTGCTGTTATCTATCGACTGGTTAAAGAATTTGTCGTTGCAAAGGAAAATCAGGTAGATTAAGAAAAACTAAATTTAATAAGATATACTGAGAAGAGAGTGAGAGATTCTCTTCTCTTTTATTTTTAAATACTTTTCTACAAAAAGCTATTAGACGTTAAAAAAAGCCTTGGTTTCAAGGCTTATTTCTGTTGATTTAGATGTGCCCCCTGCAGGGCTCGAACCTGCGCCCCATAGCTTAAGAGTCTACTGCTCTACCAACTGAGCTAAGGAGGCAACAGAAAAAGCTGAGAATGTAACTTCCCAGCTATTTTAATATGCCCAAAATGACAGCTAGATTATTTACGAAAGGCATCAAGGATATAGGTGAAACCAACAATTAAAAATGCAAAGGCAACGACATAAACGACAAAGACACTTGTAGCTACTGGATTGAACAAAATCACTAGACCTAGTAAAAATGCAAGCAACGCTATCCACATGATATGGTTGCCAATAATAGGGAAAATCAATCCCAGACGATTGCCTTTAAAGAAAGCTATAATGGCTTCTACAATTAACCAAATTCCTAAAATAGTTGGAATGACAACTGGCAGCGTCACAAAGCCATAGGCAACGAGGTAAAGAGCTAAGAGAAGATTAACAATCCCTTGGAAAAGATGAGCTGGTGAGCGAAGCTCTTTTGGTACAGAGAAATAGCCTAAAATAGCTGCTATAGAAGAAACCAGTAAACCAAATGCAATCCACCAGCTGTAAGCAACAAGATTAGCTACTGGGTTTGTAAATAGGAAAAGTCCTAAAAGGACAAAAACAACTCCTGCAAGGAATAGCAGTAAACGATTAGAAAATTTCATTTCAATACCCCCTATATAGTATAGTATAGTTTGATAATAAAAATATTATACACCTTTTTAGAGGAAATGTCAATAAACAAAATGGAAAATTTGGAAGTTTCAGTCTGATTTATGAAAAGAAAATCAGTTTTTATTATTTTGAAAATAAAAAGAGAAGATAAAATTTGTCTTCTCTACATGAAAATATTGTATGGCATCAAAGCAAAAGTAACTGGCTTTACACTATTTGTTAAGATGTAATTTGGTTCAAAAAGAAAAGATAGATTTAAAAGTGGGGCAAATGATGAGGCAAATCAGTTATAGATAAGCAAAAAAGCCTTGGTTATCAAGGCTTTTCCTGTTGTATTTAGATGCCCCCTACAGGGATCGAACCTGTGACCCACGGATTAAGAGTCCGCTGCTCTGCCAGCTGAGCTAAGGAGGCAAAGAAAAAAGCTGTATTGGTGCCGAAACTTCACGGTTTGTATTGAACCCGCGCAATTAAGCAGGTGGGCAACTCGCTCTAACTGAAGCTGTTTCCGTGTGAGACGGCCTACATGCTGTTAGAAGACTTTTGTTTCCCTAATAATACAAAAAATAGTCGGTCAACACTTAAGTGTGAAGTCGTACACCACAGCGTTTCTATATTTATATGATACCACTTTTTTTAAAAAATTCAAGAGGAAAATTTATTTTTTTTGAAAAGGATTTCACAAGTTTCTTAATTTATCAATGGTTTCCTTACGTTGGGCTAAGGCCCGTTCGTACTTGCCAGTTTCCTCTGGTGAAAAGTAGCTATGATTGCGAATCTTTTCTGGCAAGTAGTCTTGTTTGACCCAGTGTCCAGGATAGTTGTGTGGATAGAGATAGTTTTGAGCGTTGCCCAATTCCTTGCTACCACTATAATGTCCATCACGCAGATGTCGTGGAATGGGCAAATGCCCTGATGTTTTGAGGTCAGCAAGAGCCTTGTCCATAGCCACATAGGCTGAGTTGGATTTTGGAGAAAGGGCCAAATCAATCACGATATTGGCAATGAGAATGCGAGCTTCTGGGAAACCAATTCTTTGTGCAGCATCTAGAGCAGTTACGGTATGAATCTGGGCTTCAGGATTGGCCAAACCAATATCCTCATAGGCAATCACAGTCAAACGACGAGCGAGACTAGGCAGATCCCCAGCTTCAATCAAGCGGGCTGCGTAATGAAGACTGGCATCCACATCCGAGCCGCGGATGGACTTTTGCAGGGCTGAGAGGACATCATAGTGGCCATCCCCATCCTTGTCCATAGTTATATAGCTCCTTTGCAGACTGTTCTCCATGATATCAAGAGTGATATGGCGGATGCCCTTATCATTTTCAGGGGTAGAGAGAACAGCCAAGTCAAGTGAGTTGAAGGCAGAGCGAAGATCTCCGTTTGTAGAGGTTGCGATGAAATCCAGCGCCTCCTCATCTAGCTCTACTGGAAAATCAAAACCACGCTCAGGGTTACTTAGAGCTATCTGAATCGCTTCTTTGACATCTTGATTGGACAGAGGTTCCAACTCAAAAATCTGAACACGGCTACGGATGGCAGGAGTGACAGAAAAGAAGGGATTTTCAGTCGTAGCCCCAATCATGATGACAAGTCCACTTTCCAAGAGAGGAAGGAGAAAGTCTTGCTTGGTTTTGTCAAGACGATGAATCTCGTCTAGTAGCAGTACAAGGCCACCTGAGAATTTAGCTTCTTCAGCAATCTCTTGGAGCCGTTTTTTACTATCAACAGTGGCATTGAAGGTCCGAAAGGCATACTTGGTTGTTCCAGCGATGGCAGAGGCGATACTGGTTTTGCCGATTCCTGGAGGTCCGTAGAGAATCATGGAAGACAGACGATTGGCTTCCACCATACGACGGATAATTTTTCCAGGTCCTACCAGATGCTTTTGACCGATGACTTGGTCGATAGTTTTAGGGCGCATGCGAAGCGCGAGGTTGTCTGGCATAGCAGTCCTTTCTAACATGGATTTTCTGATGTATATGTGGTAAGATGGTAGTATCTATTTTAGCATATTTCCGAGCAATCGGGGCGATTAAAGAGTCGCATAGAAAGAGGACAAAATGGCAACATACGGATTTTTAGATGTTTTAGAGGAAGAATTGGACAAGAACTTTCCTTTTGACTATGAGATTAGCTGGGACAAGCGCAACCACGCGGTTGAAGTGAGTTTTCTCTTGGAAGCGCAAAACGCTACAGGTGTGGAGATGGTGGATGAAGACGGAGAGGTTTCTTCGGATGATATTCTCTTTGAAGAAGCAGTGCTTTTTTACAATCCTGCTAAGTCAACAGTTAATGCAGACGATTATCTGACTGTCATTCCTTACTTACCAAAGAAAGGCTTCTCTCGTGAATTTTTAAACTATTTTTCACTGTTTCTTAAGGATACAGCTGAGATTGGCTTAGATGCGCTTATGGACTTTTTGGAAGACCCAGAAGCAGAAGAGTTCGTCATGGAATGGAACCAAGAAGTCTTTGAAGAAGGAAAAGTCGGCTTGGAAGAAGGAGAATTTTATCCTTATCCGAGGTATTAGGAAGAAGACAAGCTTGATTTGAGTAAATGTAAAGGGGGGTAAATTTTGACAGCGGAAAAAAAATATATTGGTGCTTATAGCCGAGATGCTAGAGACTATTTTTCATTATTGCCGACAGAACGAGAAATAGTAGAGCAGTTGCAGGTTATATACAGAGAAGAGAAAGGGATTTTTGTCTTATGTGGTAACAGAGGATCAGGAAAATCAAGTCTGAAAAATATTTCTTTGGAATCTGTTAAAAATCGTAGAGGTGCTAAAGATGACAAAGAAATTCTTGTAGTGAATGTATCTTTTTTTAGTGGTAATAAAGATTTTCATAGAGAAATTTTGATGCAAATTCCTAACGCTATTACCAGAAGAATGAACGATATTGAACGTGATATTGGTGATTATGTTTATAATGATGGCAGGTATTATCCGACTCTAGAGTATAATGCTAAGGAAAAAGTAAAAAAATATGATTGGTTAGAACAGAATCAAAGAAGCAAAAATTTTTCAATAATACGTAAAAGGTTGAAAAAAATTGAGGAAAAATTTGAGATTGATTCAAATATTTATAATTTATGCAACGAGTTATCAAATCAAACTAGTAATTTATTTGAACAGTTTAAGCTTTTAAATAAACAGAACGAACTCCAAAACAGTAAGTTTCCTATGTTTCAAAAAAATAGAGTAGATATTTCAAATTTTCGAAAAAACATTGACGAACTGTATCAAAAGGTTGAGTATTTTGAAAAAAAAGCGAGCGAGCTGATAAAATTAGAGGAGTTCTTGCTTATTTCTCAACAACAGCTACAGTATTTTGATGTAGAAATAACAGATACAAAAAGATATTTAGAATCAACTACTTCAGATATATCAGCCGAGTCATCTATTGATTTAAGTGCTGATATAGGAATAATAAAATCGGGATTACAATTAAGAGGGAAAATTTCTTCAAATAATAATGAAGAGTTGTCTCGGGAGTTAAAAAGTATTGTTACTGAGGAGTTAAAAGAGCGTCAGTTACTACGGCTTCTGAAAAACATGTCTGAATACTTTAATATCACTTTTTCCATTGATGAATTAGATAAATGTAATAAAGCTACAATTATTGATATGATTGATAAAAATAAAAGGTTATTCTTTGATTGTAATGTTTCGACATTGCTAATTACAGATATATCCACTGCAATATCTTTATTGGAAAAATCAGATTATATTTCTGAACCTAATATCATTGTTGTCCCTGATTTAGGTATTTTGGATTATATTCACAGGATTAATAATAAAGGGCTACCCCTAAGTTATAATTTTATTACTATTCTAGATTCCTATTTCGTGAATAGAATGAATAATAGGGAGTTAAATTATGGTAGAAAATATGAGGGAAGAACTTATTATTCCAAGGGATTTGAACTTTACAAGTTTATGAATTCCACTCTTTATAAAGGTATAAATGAACTTTATAGACCGATGATATTGAAATTTTATTGGGAGTTAATTGACTTACTAGATTTTGTCGGGGAATTATCTAAAGAAGAATATGAACAATTTGAGAATAGTTTTTTTAATAATAATGACTTGCATTCTTTAAAAATTAAGTTTATACTGCGTAAAATAATAGATCAATTAACGACACAATCTTTTGATTACTCTTTTACTCTCGAGGATAGTCGAAGTCGGTATGGACATACTAAATCACTGACTGAGTTTAATAATAAGAAATCCCATATTCGCGAATTTTTGCAGCAAATAGCTTCAAAACCAACGATACTTTCAGATGAGACTGCTTTTTTAAAAATTAATCATATAGACTCTCAAACTGAGGAATTTTACTACTTTGATATAGAATTCTCAGATTATCTAAAAAAATTGGGTATTGATGATGAAAAGTTCAAAAATATCTTGTTGCAATTATCTGAACCAGGAAAGAAAGGTATATATGATGGAAGAACTTATCGTTTTGCAGAGGAATTTTATGATCCTTCTCAAGGAGTTGATGATGCACGAGCCATTGTAGAGAGAGAAAATACAGTTGGTGTCATTTTATTCTATCCATATGATTATTCGGAGAATGCTAATCCAAATCACCAGCCACTACGAAATGGTATTATTGTAACTGTAACTGATTTTGATGAATTTATACTATATCCATACATAGGTTATAGTGGTCTACATTCTCACGAACCATCTCGTCTCACAGAATTTAAAGAAGAATTGAGTGATCAAAATATCCTAGTTTACGAAGTAGAAGATGAAAATTTATGGAAAGGATGTTTCGAAAAAGATAATACAGACCTCAAAGATAAAATTTTTGAGGTCTGTAAAAAAGAAATAAAAAGATGGCTTAGTGATATGAAATATAGAGCCAACAGGTAAACATCTTGGTTAAATCATTGATTTATATTGTTATGTTATTAAAGATCGTTATATCTCCTTAGCAATATTTAATCTTCCCAAGACTAATGAAAGTTATTCGAATGAATTTTTATCATGAAAATACTAGACAATTTAGTTTGTCAAACAGAAAACAAATAACAGTAGGGCGGTGCGAGACGAGAAACGCTACTATGCAAACTGGTTAGAGGAGCTGGAGAAGGCATTAGCTGAAGGAGTCTAACATGGAAATCGAAATTACTGATTTTACAGGCTGTAAGATTGCCCTTTTTTGTGGGGATAGGATTTTAACTATCTTGCGGGATGATAAGTCCAGCATTCCTTGGCCCAATATGTGGGAGTTGCCATGTGGTGGAAAGAGTGTCAGGGAAAATCTGATATAGTATTGCATTAAAAGAATATCCTTTCAAGGTTATTCTTTTTATTTTGTCCCAAAATAGTTGATTTCGTCCCAAAAATATAGTATTATTTGTGTAAGGAGGAATGAATCATGAAAAAATCAGATGTTCTTGATTTAATAAAGTATCATTATGAGGGCAGAGAGACAGAATTTAGAAATCAATCCATAGCAATTGCTCGGAACTTCAATAAACATGGTGATACACAATTAGCACAATATATTATGGGGTTAATGTCCCAAAGTGATAGATTCATGCCACAAATAGAGAATCCTAGTGAGTATTTGACTCCTGCTAAACTAGATATTGGTCCTCTCCCATTGCCTCTTTCACTTATGAATGATTTAAAAGGAATAATAAACGCTGTCAATCATCATATTGGAATAAATAAATTTTTATTTGTGGGATCTCCAGGTACTGGGAAAACTGAAAGTGTAAAGCAGGTGGCTAGACTTATTGGCAAGGAATTACTTGTAGTAGATTTCAGTCACTTAGTAGATAGTAAGCTGGGGCAAACAGTCAAAAACTTAGCAACTCTTTTTAATGAAATCAATAATCTTCCTTTCAAACAAAATTATATCATCCTATTTGATGAAATTGATTCCATAGTACTGGATAGGGTTAATCAGAATGATTTGAGAGAAATGGGACGAGTGACTTCTGCCTTTTTAAAGGAGTTGGATAGGCTGTCACCAGAAATTGTATTAATTGCAACAACAAATCTTTTTGAAAATCTTGATAAAGCAGTTACGAGAAGATTCGATGCCATAATTGACTTTGACCGTTATACTGATGAAGATAAAGTAGAAGTAGCTACTATTATTTTAAATGAGTTATTAAAGCAATTTAAGAATGTAGCCAGAGATTTGAAATTATTTAAAAAAATTATATATAGTTCTAATACAATTCCAAATCCAGGTGATTTAAGGAATATGATACGAACATCATTGGCATTTAGTGATCCACAAGATCCACATGATTATCAAAAACGTCTCTTAAGAAGTTTGCATAGTGGAAAAAATTTATCTATTTCTAAATTATCAGAATTAGGTTTTACAGTTAGAGAAATTGAAATTTTAACAGGTGTTTCTAAAAGTAGTGTATCACGAGAATTAAGCGAGGGTTGACATGAATACATTATTGACATTACGTGGAAAAAGTTTTACACAAAAATCAAGAAATAATGGTATGGGACCAATAACTATACCCAAAAAAGCAATAATTACATTGGAACATTTGAAGTATCTTCATTTTTCATTAGAAGAAACGAAAACATATTGGGAAAAAAATAATATTATCGATGGTATTTTGATCAGTATTTACTATAATCGAATTGTTGCCAAAAGTAACCGTATTAATGGCTATTTCAATGTAGGAGGAGGGAATCCATTCCCTAATGATACCATTGTGGGAGCAAAATTCAATGAGGAGAAGACAAAACATATTGTTACTCATTATATTTCTAGAGATACTCTTAATAAAACAATAACCGTTTTAAGTAAGATAATTGAAGTTTTTGAGGAACATTTTGATAGAGCGATAACATGTGAGATGTTCTCTGATTCATCAACGTTTGCTTCTATAAATTTTTCGGAGTATGGTATTTCAAAAAGCAAATTTCAACAGTATTTGAGAGATTCTTGCTTTATTGAGAATTTTGGGGTTGAGCACACTACTGTTTCTGATATTCAAAATTCTATCGTGACATTTTATGATGTCCATACAGACATTTTTAGATTACTGAATAAATTAAATATTGATATTTCAGAAGCTAATATTATGAATCAGACCACGGTCTTGCTTGATGAAAAAAATATTGAATTGCTACTATCAAAAGCTCCCTATCTTGTCTCCATGATTGTGGAAGATTTTTCTAAGTTATCTATAGATGATTTTTCTTTAGATAATAATGATTTAAAAATAAATCTTCCATCTCCAATGAACGAACCAGTTGTTGGCGTTATTGATACCTTATTTGACAAAAGAGTTTACTTTAATGAGTGGGTAGAATATCATGATTTCGTCTCACCTGATATTAGAAAAGATAGCCAAGATTACAAGCATGGGACAGCTGTGACTTCTTTAATCGTTGATGGAGTCAATTTGAACCCTAATCTGGATGATGGTTGTGGAAATTTTAGAGTAAGGCATTTTGGTGTGTCACTACAAAGTGGATTTAATTCATTTACAATCATAAAACAGATAAAAGAGATTGTTTCTCAGAATTCTGATATTAAGGTTTGGAATCTTTCTTTAGGGTCCAATGATGAAATAAGAGAAAATTTTATCTCTGCAGAGGGAGCTTTATTAGACGAAATTCAATTTGAGAATGATGTAATTTTTATTATAGCTGGGACAAATGCTTCAGTAATAAATGGGAAACGTAAAAGAATAGGTGCTCCTGCTGATTCACTTAATTCTATAATAGTAAATTCTGTTGATTTTAATAATCAATCAGTGTCATATTCACGAGAGGGTATTGTTTTATCATTCTTTGTTAAACCAGATGTGTCATATTATGGAGGGGGAAATGGTGACTTTATAAATGTTTGTGAACCTCTAGGATTAGGTCGTGTAGCTGGAACAAGTTTTGCGGCACCTTTTATTGCAAGGAAAATGGCCTATCTCATTCATATTATGGGACTTAGCCGAGAAGAAGCAAAGGCTTTGCTAATTGATGCAGCAATACCCTGGAATGATAAGAAAACATTCACTGATTTATCTTTGATAGGAAATGGTATTGTTCCAATAAAAATGGATGATATTTTATCTACACCTGATGATGAAATTAAATTTATTGTGTCAGATATCTCTAGGGCTTATGATACGTATAATTATGATTTTCCAGTACCTATTTCTAGTGAGAGTTATCCATATGTAGCTAAGGCAACAATGTGTTATTTCCCTAACTGCTCAAGAAATCAAGGGGTTGATTATACAAATACTGAGATGCAGATTACTTTTGGTAGGTTAAAGTCAGACGGTATCGAATCGATAAATAAAGACAACCAGCATGCCGAAGATACCCCAGGATATGTGAGAGAAAACGCAGCTAGAAATATATTTAGGAAATGGGATAATGTCAAGCATATTGGAGAGTCGTTTACTTCTAGAAAGAGAGCTAAAGCAATTTTAAATCCATCTAATCCTCAGTGGGGGATGAGCATTAAAACAATCGAACGTTTGAAAAGTGGTGATGGACAAGGAGTACGTTTTGGTGTAGTAGTTACATTAAAAGAATTAAATGGGGTTAATCGTATTGAAGATTTTATTCAGCAAGCTGAATTAAGAGGTTGGCTAGTTAATAGATTACAAGTTGAGTCTCAAGTAGATCTCTTTAATAGTTTAAATGAAGAAATTGAATTTGAATAGTGGATATTTTAACCTTATTTTAGATATTAGGAATACAAGAGGGCAAAGATATGAATATCACCTATATCGTCGGAAATGGTTTGGATTTACAATATGGTTTGAAAACAAGATATAAGGATTTCTATGAATTTCAAAATAAGGTTTACATAAGTAGGAAAGAGAATGAGGAGGAATATTCAAATTTTATTTATGATTCGCTATTTTCTGATAAAGTAAATGATTATGAAAATTGGTCAGATTTTGAATTGTCAATTGGTAAATTGACAAAAGATAACGACCTCATCTTCTCAAGTATAGAAATGAAGGAGAAGTTTATAGATGATTTTAGTGAAGTAGTTGATGATTTAAGAGAACATCTACGCATACAACAAGAAAAAAATCTTGAGAAAGGTAATGCAATTGACTTTATAAGCACTCTAGATGATATGATAACCTCTCTCCCTGTAATTAATCAACCTGCTATCAATAAAAAATATAATGAAAATCTATATCAACACGATATTGTGAATATATTAACTCTTAATTACACAAATGTTATCGATAAATTATATAATGAGTCAGCAAAATCATTCAGGAATCAATTACGAGCTAATCTTTATAATTTTTATATTGAGCCACCAATTCATGCACATGGGACTGTGGATGTCTGCACGGTTTTAGGGGTTAGTGATGAAACACAAATTTCAAATAGTTTAGAAGAAGAACAAAAGGAATCTCTAATAAAAAGTTTAGTTTTGAAAAACTATAGAGAAAATATGGATGTTAAAAATAGTGATATTATAAAAAACTCTGATATTATTATTCTCTATGGGGTTTCTTTGGGAGAGACTGATAGGTATATCTGGAGTCAAATCGCTGAACGATCAATCAGTAGTTCTGTTCCTGTCATAATTTATAATTATGTACCAAATTTTGATCCAGGAAACCCCACTAGGGTGAAACGTTTATACAGAAAGGTAGAAGATAAATTCATACAGAATAGTGGTATTGATTTAGAGTTAGAGAAGAAATTAAGAGATAATCTTATTGTTGTTATTGGAAAGACTATTTTTAACCTGATGGAAAGGTAAGCACAGTACAAAATGGAAACATGGCAAGAGTTAAAAGTTACAGTGAAGCGTGAGGGGGAGGAGCTGGTCTCCAATCTCTTGATTGAGCTGGGGGCGCAAGGTGTTGCGATCGAAGACAGCATGGACTATGTGGGGAATGTCGACCGTTTTGGTGAGATCTTCCCAGAGGTGGAGCAGCAAGAAGAAATCGTGGTGACAGCCTACTACCCTGATACGGTTGATGTGGCAGTGGTTGAGGCAGATTTGCAGGCTCATTTAGCAGAACTGACAGACTTTATGGATCTAGGAGAGGTCAAGATGGGCACGACTGCCTTGGCTGAGGAAGACTGGGCAGACAACTGGAAGAAATATTATGAGCCAGCTCGCATTACTCATGACTTGACCATCGTGCCATCCTGGACGGACTACGAGGCGACTGCTGGAGAAAAGATTATCAAGCTGGATCCAGGCATGGCTTTTGGGACTGGAACGCATCCAACGACCAAGATGAGCCTTTTTGCCTTGGAGCAGGTTCTTCGTGGTGGCGAAACGGTGCTAGATGTGGGAACTGGTTCAGGTGTCCTCTCCATTGCCTGCTCGCTACTTGGTGCCAAGAAAATTTTCGCCTATGACCTGGATGATGTGGCGGTTCGGGTGGCTCAGGAAAATATCGAGCTCAACCCTGGCATGGAAAACATCCATGTTGCTGCTGGAGATTTGCTCAAGGGTGTGGAGATTGAAGCAGATGTCATTGTGGCCAATATCTTGGCGGATATTCTCATTCATCTGACAGACGATGCTTATCGTTTGGTCAAGGACGAAGGCTACCTGATCATGAGTGGGATTATCAAGGACAAGTGGGACATGGTGCGCGAGTCAGCTGAGTCAGCTGGATTTTTCCTTGAAACCCACATGATTCAAGGGGAATGGAATGCCTGTGTCTTTAAGAAGACCAAGGATATTTCTGGTGTGATTGGAGGCTAGCATGCAGCAGTATTTTGTCAAAGGCAGTGCAATCTCTCCTGTAACTATCGAGGACAAGGAAACCATCAAGCATATGTTTCAGGTCATGCGGCTGAAAGAAGAGGATGAGGTGACCTTGGTCTTTGATGATGGCATCAAGCGTTTGGCGCGCGTGATAGATGTGGAAGCGCGTCAGTTTGAGTTGGTTCAAGAATTAGCTGACAATGTGGAACTGCCCGTTCAAGTCACCATTGCATCTGGCTTTCCCAAGGGAGACAAGCTGGAGTTTATTACTCAGAAAGTAACAGAACTAGGAGCTAGTCAAATCTGGGCCTTTCCTGCCGACTGGTCAGTTGCCAAATGGGATGGTAAGAAATTGGGTAAAAAGGTTGAAAAGCTAGAAAAAATTGCCCTTGGAGCAGCAGAACAAAGCAAGCGTAATATTGTACCAAGTATCCAGCTTTTTGAGAAAAAAGCAGATTTTCTAGCCCAGCTGGACCAGTTTGACTCAATTGTGGTGGCTTATGAAGAATCAGCAAAAGAGGGAGAAGCTGCTGCGCTCTTACAAGCAGTCACTGGTCTTGAAAAAG
>NZ_AJRE01000435.1:0-15597 GCF_000296955.1 Streptococcus sp. GMD4S | reverse complement strand
CCAATGAGAAACTTAGCAAAATTCCATTCGATTCGTTTTCCTAGCGGGCCAGACTTCTGGTCTTTTAGCCAAACATAAAGAGGATCTGCCTCCTTGCCGTTGACTTTGATCTTGGCAAAGCGAGGGAAAGTGGTCTGGTAGTGTAGACTGCAGAAGCTATTGATTTCCTCTGCGCTGCCGGGTGCTTGTCCCATGAACTGATTGCAAGGGAAATCTAGGATTTCAAAGCCCTGATCTTGATAGCGTTCATAGAGTTCTTGAAGTCCCTGGTACTGGGGCGTTAAACCACATCCTGTAGCAGTGTTGACAATCAAGAGAACCTTGCCACGATAGCTCTCCAGGGGAGTTGCTTGGTTGTTTTGGTTCAGAGCGGAAAAATCATATACACTGGTCATGAGGGCCTCTTTTCTTTTTCTACATTGTAACAGTTTTTACCCTTTTCGTCGAGTTGGATGGGAGATATTGTTGAAGAATAAGCCCTCAATATGATAGAAACCGTTTACAAATAACTTTAAAAATGATATGATTTAATTAAACCGGTTTACTCAGTTGCTATAAATCTCTAATTTGAGATTTAGTTCCTATTGATTTTACAATATGTTTATTGGAGTGTACACATGCAAACAAAAACAAAGAAGCTCATTGTGAGTTTGTCTTCACTTGTTTTATCGGGATTTTTATTAAACCATTATATGACAGTTGGAGCGGAAGAAACGACTACGAATACCATTCAGCAAAGCCAGAAGGAAGTTCAGTATCAGCAAAGGGATACCAAAAATTTAGTTGAAAATGGTGATTTTAGTCAGACGGAGAACGGAAGCAGTCCTTGGACAGGAAGCAAAGCTAAGGGGTGGTCAGCTTGGGTAGACCAGAAGAATAGTTCTTCAGGTGCCTCAACTCGAGTCATTGAAGCCAAGGATGGGGCTGTCACTATCTCAAGTTCTGAGAAACTAAGGGCAGTAGTTCACCGTATAGTCCCTATTGAAGCTAAGAAAAAGTATAAACTGCGTTTCAAGATTAAAACAGATAATAAAGTGGGGATTGCTAAGGTTCGCATCATTGAGGAAAGTGGTAAGGACAAGCAATTGTGGAATTCTGCAACAATGTCGGGAACAAAGGACTGGCAGACTATTGAAGCAGACTATAGCCCGACTTTAGATGTTGATAAAATCAAGCTGGAGTTATTCTATGAAACGGGAACAGGGACTGTTTCCTTTAAGGATATTGAGCTGGTAGAGGTAGCAGACCAGCCTTCTGAGGATTCTCAAACAGATAAACAGCTTGAGGAAAAGATTGATTTACCAATTGGGAAAAAACATGTCTTTGCTCTTGCGGACTATACTTATAAGGTAGAAAATCCTGACGTTGCTTCAGTCAAAAATGGAATTTTAGAACCTCTTAAGGAAGGGACAACCAATGTCATTATCAGTAAAGATGGCAAGGAAGTGAAAAAGATTCCTTTGAAGATTCTAGCCTCTGTTAAGGATGCATACACAGACCGTTTGGATGACTGGAATGGCATCATCGCTGGGAATCAATACTATGATTCTAAAAATGAACAGATGGCCAAGTTAAACCAGGAGCTGGAAGGAAAGGTAGCTGATAGCCTATCCAGTATTTCAAGTCAGGCGGACCGCACCTATTTGTGGGAAAAATTTTCAAATTATAAAACGTCTGCGAATCTGACTGCCACTTATCGGAAATTAGAGGAGATGGCCAAGCAAGTGACCAATCCTTCTTCTCGTTATTATCAAGATGAAACCGTCATTCGAACAGTTAGGGATTCCATGGAATGGATGAATAAACATGTCTACAATAGTGAAAAGAGCATTGTTGGGAACTGGTGGGATTATGAAATCGGTACACCTCGTGCCATCAACAATACCTTGTCTCTGATGAAAGAATACTTCTCAGATGAGGAAATAAAAAAATATACAGATGTGATTGAAAAATTTGTGCCAGATCCCGAACATTTCCGAAAGACGACTGATAACCCATTTAAGGCCCTAGGTGGAAACTTAGTGGATATGGGAAGGGTAAAAGTAATAGCTGGTTTACTGCGCAAGGATGACCAAGAAATTTCTTCTACCATTCGTTCGATTGAGCAAGTGTTTAAGTTGGTAGACCAAGGCGAAGGTTTTTATCAGGATGGATCTTATATCGACCACACCAATGTTGCCTATACGGGTGCTTATGGAAATGTCTTGATTGATGGCCTGTCTCAACTGTTGCCAGTTATTCAAAAGACCAAGAGCCCAATCGATAAAGATAAAATGCAAACCATGTACCACTGGATTGATAAATCGTTTGCTCCTTTGCTAGTGAATGGAGAGCTGATGGATATGAGTCGTGGCCGCTCTATCAGTCGTGCAAATAGCGAGGGGCATGTGGCCGCAGTAGAAGTACTAAGAGGGATTCACCGGATAGCGGATATGTCTGAAGGAGAAACCAAACAACGGTTGCAGAGTCTTGTGAAGACCATTGTTCAATCAGATAGTTATTATGATGTCTTTAAGAATTTGAAGACTTATAAGGATATCAGTTTGATGCAATCCTTGTTAAGCGATGCTGGAGTCGCAAGTACTCCAAGAACAAGTTACCTATCTGCCTTTAACAAGATGGATAAAACAGCTATGTACAATGCAGAGAAAGGGTTTGGATTTGGCTTATCACTCTTTTCCAGTCGTACCTTGAATTACGAACACATGAACAAGGAAAACAAACGTGGTTGGTATACAAGTGATGGGATGTTCTATCTCTATAATGGTGATTTGAGTCACTATAGCGATGGCTACTGGCCAACAGTTAATCCCTATAAGATGCCTGGTACGACAGAGACGGATGCTAAGAGATTGGATAGTGATACAGGTAAAGTTCTACCGTCTGCTTTCGTTGGAACGAGCAAACTAGATGAGGCCAATGCGACAGCAACCATGGATTTCACTAACTGGAATCAAACATTGACTGCTCATAAGAGCTGGTTTATGCTGAAGGATAAGATTGCCTTTTTAGGAAGCAATATCCAGAACACTTCAACAGATACTGCTGCAACTACAATTGACCAGAGAAAACTGGAATCAAGTGATCCATATAAAGTCTATGTCAATGATAAAGAAGCCTCCCTCCCAGAACAAGAAAAGGATTATCCTGAAACCCAAAGTGTCTTTTTAGAATCGTCCAATTCGAAAAAGAATATTGGTTACTTTTTCTTTAAGAAGAGTTCAATCAGTATGAGTAAGGCTGTCCAAAAGGGATCTTGGAAGGATATCAATGAAGGACAGTCAGACAAGGAAGTCGAAAATGAATTTCTTACGATTAGTCAGGCTCATAAGCAAAATGGAGATTCTTATGGCTATATGCTCATCCCTAACGTGGATCGTGCCACCTTCAATCAAATGGTAAAAGAGTTAGAAAGTAGCCTCATCGATAACAATGAGACCCTTCAGTCTGTTTATGATGCCAAACAAGGAGTTTGGGGCATTGTGAAATATGATGATTCTGTCTCTACTATTTCCAACCAATTCCAAGTCTTGAAACGTGGAGTCTATACTATTCGAAAAGAAGGGGATGACTATAAGGTTGCCTACTACAATCCTGAAACCCAGGAATCAGCGCCAGATCAGGAAGTCTTTAAAAAGTTAGAACAAGCAGCTCAGCCACAAACTCAGGATTCAAAAGAAAAGGAAAAATCAGAAGAAGAAAAGAACCATTCGGATCAAAAGAATCTCCCTCATACAGGAGAAGGTCAGTCAATCTTGGCAAGTCTAGGGCTCTTGCTACTTGGGGCGGTTTATCTGTTCCGCAGAGGAAAGAACAACTGATTTGTTCATCATCTAGATGAATCACATGAAACTGTGGAAAATAGAAAAAATCCGAAGAAGGTCAAACATCTTCGGATTTTTCTTTTAAAAAAGGATAAGTTAACACTTATCCTTTTTCACTTCATTTTATCTGAGTGTAACATACTGTTGGGCAATCTCGCTGATGCGGTCAAAGTCGCCTTGGGAAGCGAGTTTATTGAGTTCGCCACCAATTCCAACGGCGTCTGCACCAGCAGCGAACCATTGAGGAATGTTATTTAGGCCGACTCCTCCGGTTACCATTACGGAAACTTGTGGGATTGGCGCCTTGACTGCAGAGATATATGATGGACTGAGAGCACTACCTGGGAAGAGTTTGATGATTTCACTACCGGCTTCAAGTGCAGTCGTTATCTCTGTGAGGGTAATACAGCCTGGAATGTACGGTGTGCTGTAAAGATTGCACATTTTTGCAGTTTCAGCATGGAAAGATGGAGAAACAACGTAATTTGCTCCGGCTAGAATGGCATCTCTAGCAGTTACGGCATCAAGCACAGTACCTGCACCGATACAAACACTCTGATCGTCCTGATACAAGTCTACAAGTTCCTTGATGATTTGCCCTGCATACTGATTGGTATAGGCAATTTCAATAGCTTTGATACCGCCCTTGATACAAGCAATCGAGGCTTGTAGTCCTTCTTCCTTTGTATTTCCTCGAATGACAGCGACAATTTTTTGTTTTTTTAGTTCAATAATCGTATCTGATTTGGTCATGTAATTCTCCTAACGAATGATATCTTGTGCATTTTCCAGTAATTTTTCAATACTAGCTGCGGGAGTGGAGAGATGGTCTCCTGGAAGAGTACATTTGAGAGTTGCGCTGGCAACTGCAAAGTCAATGCTAGTTTTTAGGGAGGAATGATGGAGTAGTTGGTAAAGGGCACCAGAGATAAAGGCATCCCCGCTACCAACTCGTTGATAGACTGCAGTTTTTAGTTGGACAGACTCTTCAAATCGTTCTCCCAGAGCATAGGCTTGATAGACATTTTTGTCTTGCTCATCACTAGAGCGGAGGGTATGGAAAATGGCCTTGAAACCATAGGTTTTTTTTAAAAGTTGCATGCGATTTTCCACCTCTTTTAGGCTAGCTCTGTCTCTTGGGAACATCTCTAGATTTTGGTCATCAATCATGAGAGGATCAATACCAAAGCAATAATCAGCGAAACGAGCAAACTTAGAAAATTCATACTTGGCTTCTAGGACTGAAATCATCTTTGTTCTCAGATTGAGATCCATTGAAACGATAATCCCTCGGCGCTTGGCTTCTTCCAAGAGTAGGAGAAGGAGCGTACGAACCTCTTGACCGATAGCTACGGTGATTCCACTAAAATGAAAATGGCTAATCCCCTGAAAGAGAGAATCCATATCTAGCATGTTTGGCCGAATCTGGCTGATACTCGTATGCTTACGATCGTAGAAAACTTCACTTTGACGACAACCAAAGCCGTTCTCCAAATAGTAGAGGCCGATTCGATCGCCAAGCCGATAGATTGAACTGGTATCGATTTGGTGCTGTTTCAAGAATGTAATAAAACGATCTCCAATCTCGTTGGCAGGGAGTGCGGTAAAGACTTTCGTTGAGATACCCAGGGCTTGCAAATTACAAGCGATATTAATTTCTGATCCGCCAAAATAAGTCGAACTGGCAACATGATCGCCGATACTGGTGGCATCTAATGGTGAGATTCGAATTAATGGTTCGCCAAACAGTAAGATTTTCGTCATCCATTAGTTCCTTTCTGGTTTAGAATAGCTTTACTTGGCTAATACTTCTTTCAAATAAGCAGCGACTTCATCATCTTGGCAGTTTTCAAAGAAGTATTCTTGGAAGTATTTGCCAGAGATGGTGTCTTTGAGGAAGTCTTGGTCGATTGTTTTAAGGATGGTTATCAAATCATTGTGGGTGATTTGTTTCACCTCGTTTAAGATACGAGCGTTGCGTTGTTCAGGGATTACACGTTCTCTTGGGTAGCCACCGCCCATTTCTTCAGCAAATAAGCGTTCAAACATCAATTTGAGGGTCAGTTCTGCCCCCCAGCCAAATCCTTTGGCATAAGGGATAGACAAGGCGTTACCACCATTGATTTGAGAATAAAGGTAAGCGTCAGTTGGGTCCACTGCTAGACCACAGACAACACCAGGGAAGCTGTTTAAAGCAAGCATAGCCCCTACACCTGTACCACAGCCGGTAACAACAAAGTCAACTGCCTTTGTATTTAAAAGGATGGCAGCCATTAGGCCGTTTTGTACGTATGTTAATGGATTTTCACCTTCTTCTCCACGCATACCATAGTTAAATAATTGGTAGCCTTTTTTATCTGTTGCTTCTTTCAGACTATCGTAAATAATGTGATTCTTGCTAGCTTGACTATTTTCATTGATTAATGCGATTTTCATAAGATCTTCTTTCTATTTTTACTCAGGTTGTTTTCCGATGTAGGCTAAGATACCGCCATCTACATATAGGATGTGGCCATTGACAAAATTGCTGGCATCACTAGCGAGAAAGACAGCAGGGCCCATCAAATCTTCAGGATTTCCCCAACGTGCAGCAGGTGTTTTTGCAATGATGAACTGGTCAAATGGGTGGCGAGAACCATCTTCTTGCAACTCACGAAGAGGTGCTGTTTGAGGAGTGGCAATATAACCCGGTCCAATTCCGTTACATTGGATATTGGCTCCACCGTATTCGGATGCAATGTTGCGGGTCAACATTTTCAAGCCCCCTTTAGCGGCAGCATAAGCGCTAACTGTTTCACGTCCCAGTTCGCTCATCATCGAACAAATATTGATAATCTTTCCATGCCCTTTCTTTATCATAGAAGGAATAACTGCCTTTGAAACGATAAATGGTGCGTTTAAGTCAATATCGATGACCTTACGGAAATCAGCGGCGCTCATTTCGCACATTGGAACGCGGCGGATAATACCAGCGTTATTAACGAGGATGTCAATGACACCAACCTCTTGTTCGATTTGCTTGACCATGGCTTGGATACCGTCCTCGTCTGTCACGTCACAGACATATCCATGGGCTTCGATGCCAACTTCACGATAAGCTTCAATCCCTTTATTGACTAGGTCTTGATTGATATCGTTAAAGACAATAGTAGCGCCGGCTTCAGCGTAGGATTTGGCAATAGCAAATCCAATTCCATAAGAAGCGCCGGTGATGAGAGCAATTTTCCCTTTTAAAGAAAACTGCTCAATTGAGAATGATGTATTTGTCATTTGATACTTCCTTTCAAATTTGTTAAGACTTCTCTATAACCAAATTATATTCTAGTAAACCGGTTTTGTCAATAATTAAATATTTTTATTTCTAAAAATCTTTGTTTTCCTAAAAAAACGGAAGATTTTGAAATTTCTGTCTATTGTAATGGTTAAATAAACAATGAAAGCGCTAATATTTTTTTAAAAAAACTATTGACAAGATAAAAATAAAGGGTTACAATGGAAAATGTAAAGTAAACCGGTAAACTCAAACAAGGAAGGAGAAAAGATGAAAATTGTACTTGTAGGGCATGGACATTTTGCCACAGGGATTTATAGTTCTTTACAATTGATTGCAGGCAATCAAGAAAATGTGGAGGCGATTGACTTTGTGGAAGGAATGTCAGCAGATGAACTCAAGCAAAAAATCTTACTTGCAATTTCAAATGAAGAAGAAGTTTTAATCCTAAGTGACCTCTTGGGAGGATCGCCATTCAAGGTTTCTTCTACTATAATGGGAGAAAATCCAGCCAAAACAATGAATGTTCTCTCGGGTTTGAACTTAGCCATGTTAATGGAAGCAGTCTTTGCTAGAATGGCTCATAGCTTTGATGAGGTTGTTAATAAATCAGTAGCGGCGGCCCAGGGCGGAGTCGTAAATGGTAAAGAATTGTTTTCAACTGATGTAGAGGCAGAGGAAGAAGATTTCGAATCAGGTATTTAAAGGATTAAAGAATGATAAAAAAGATTACGATTGAAGAAATAAAATCGCCTGAGCGCTTCTTAGAAGTACCACTTCTGACGAAAGAAGAAGTCGGTCAGGCAATTGAAAAGGTTATTAGGCAGTTAGAACTCAACCTTGACTATTTCAAGGAAGATTTCCCCACACCAGCTACCTTTGATAATGTCTATCCAATTATGGATAACACAGAATGGACCAATGGTTTCTGGACGGGAGAACTGTGGTTGGCTTATGAATACAGTCAACAGGATGCATTTAAAAACATGGCACATAAAAATGTTCTTTCTTTTCTGGAGCGTGTCAATAAGAGAGTAGAGTTGGATCACCATGATCTCGGTTTCTTGTACACACCGTCTTGTATGGCTGAATATAAGATAAATGGAGATGGAGATGGAGAGGCTAGAGAAGCAGCCTTGAAAGCTGCAAATAAGTTGATTGAACGCTATCAAGAAAAAGGTGGCTTCATTCAGGCTTGGGGAGACTTGGGCAAAAAAGAACATTACCGTTTGATTATCGACTGCTTGCTCAATATTCAACTCTTGTTCTTTGCTTATCAAGAAACAGGCAATCAAAAATACTACGATATTGCAGAAAGTCATTTCTATGCTTCAGCTAATAATGTAATCCGTGATGACGCTTCGTCCTTCCACACCTTCTATTTTGATCCTGAGACAGGTCAACCCCTTAAAGGTGTAACGAGACAAGGGTATAGTGATGATTCATGCTGGGCACGTGGTCAATCATGGGGAGTCTATGGTATTCCTTTGACTTATCGTTATCTGAAAGACGAGTCCTGCTTTGACTTGTTTAAGGGTGTAACCAATTATTTCTTGAATCGTCTGCCAAAAGATCATGTTTCTTATTGGGATTTGATTTTTAATGATGGTAGTGATCAATCACGAGATTCTTCAGCAACAGCTATCGCCGTCTGTGGGATTCATGAAATGTTAAAACATCTCCCAGAGGTGGATGCTGACAAAGATATTTATAAACATGCTATGCATGCCATGCTTCGTTCCTTGATCGAACATTATGCAAATGATCAATTTACCCCTGGTGGGACAAGTCTCCTCCACGGTGTGTACTCATGGCATTCAGGTAAAGGAGTGGATGAAGGCAATATCTGGGGTGACTACTATTACCTAGAAGCGCTTATCCGTTTCTACAAAGACTGGAACCTATATTGGTAGGAGGAGAAATATGACAACGCCAAATATTATTATGACCCGTATCGATGAACGGTTGATTCACGGGCAAGGACAACTTTGGGTAAAATACTTAGGTTGTAATACGGTCATTGTCGCCAATGACGAAGTGAGCACGGACAAGATGCAACAAACTCTGATGAAAACAGTTGTGCCAGACTCAGTTGCTATGCGTTTCTTCCCTTTACAAAAGGTGATTGATATCATTCACAAGGCTAACCCTGCTCAAACAATTTTTATCGTTGTGAAGGATGTAAAAGATGCTTTAACCTTGGTAGAAGGTGGTGTCCCTATCAAAGAAATCAATATCGGGAACATTCACAATGCCCCTGGTAAAGAGCAGGTGACACGCTCTATCTTCCTAGGTGAAGAGGACAAGGTAGCTCTTAAGGAATTGAGTCAAACGCATCAAGTAACATTTAATACGAAAACAACTCCAACAGGAAACGATGGAGCTGTTGAAGTCAATATTCTGGACTATATTTAAAAGAGGAGATCGTTATGTCGATTAATGTATTTCAAGCGATTTTAATTGGATTATGGACAGCTTTCTGTTTTAGTGGAATGCTGTTAGGAATTTACACCAATAGATGTATTGTTCTGTCATTTGGTGTCGGAATTATTCTAGGTGATTTGCCTACTGCTCTTGCAATGGGAGCTATTGGTGAATTGGCTTATATGGGATTCGGTGTTGGTGCTGGAGGTACTGTTCCACCAAACCCAATCGGACCTGGTATCTTTGGTACCTTGATGGCTATCACTAGTGCTGGTAAAGTCAGTCCAGAAGCGGCTCTTGCCCTCTCTACTCCGATTGCTGTGGCGATTCAATTCTTACAAACTTTCGCTTACACTGTACGTGCTGGAGCACCTGAAACGGCGATGAAGCACTTGAAAAACCATAATTTGAAGAAATTCAAGTTTACTCTAAATGCAACAATTTGGTTGTTTGCCTTTATTGGATTTACCTTGGGTTGCTTGGGTGCCCTTTCAATGGATACCTTGTTGAAACTCGTAGACTACATTCCACCGGTATTGCTTACAGGTTTGACAGTTGCTGGTAAAATGCTCCCAGCTATCGGTTTTGCAATGATCTTGTCAGTGATGGCTAAGAAAGAGTTGATTCCGTTTGTCTTATTGGGATATGTTTGTGCAGCTTATCTAAACATCCCAACAATTGGTATTGCAATTGTAGGTACTATCTTTGCTTTGATTGAATTTTATAACAAGCCAAAAACAGCGAATCATGTGGTAGAGGAGGAAGCACACGATGACTGGATCTAACAAATTAACAAAACGTGATTATCTTAAAACGTCTTTGCGGGCATTCTTTTTACAAAATGGATTTAACTATAGTAACTATCAAGGGTTGGGATATGCCAATGTAATGTATCCTGCTTTGAAAAAACACTATGGAGCGGATCAGGAAGGTTTCTACCAAGCCTTGGAAGAAAACTGTGAATTCTATAATACCAACCCACACTTCCTGCCTTTTATTACCAGCTTGCACCTTGTAATGTTGGAAAATGGTCGCCCAGCAAAAGAAACACGTAGCATCAAGATGGCCTTGATGGGACCATTGGCAGGTATTGGGGATTCTCTCTCTCAATTTTGTTTAGCTCCATTGTTCTCAACCATCGCAGCTTCGTTTGCTCAAGAAGGCTTGGTTGTCGGTCCAATCTTGTTCTTCCTTGCGATGAATACGATTTTGACAGCTATTAAATTGTCAACTGGTCTGTATGGATACAAACTAGGAACAACTGTGATTGATAAACTAAGCGAACAGATGGCAACGATTTCTCGTATTGCCAATATTATCGGTGTAACCGTAATTGCTGGTTTGGCAGCGACATCTGTTAAGATTATGGTGCCGATTACCTTTGCTGCAGGGGAAGTAAAAGCAGACGCTAAACAAAGTATCGTAAGCATTCAGGGAATGCTTGATAAGGTTGCTCCGGCTCTTCTACCAGCCCTATTTACACTTTTAGTTTACTACTTGATCAAAGAAAAGAAATGGACAACATATAAACTCGTTATTTTAACAGTTATCATCGGAATTATCGGAAGCTGGCTTAAGATTCTAGCTTAATGGATACGACATTGTTTTATGGAATAGTGATTGTCTTGGCAGTGAGCCCCCTTTTACTGTCAAGCTTTCATTCTATTCGTCAGCAAAAGTTGCTTCGCAAACAGATGGAGCAACGACAAGAGTATTTAGCTTCTTTAACATCTGATGATGAAGTGTTGTTGTTGTCTGGAATTCATGGAAAAATCATTTCTATCAAAGATGACTTGATCTCTTTGCAGATTGCAAAAGGAGTCGTCATCTATGTAGAAAAGGAAAGTGTAATGGGAAAGACAAAAGAACTGCTTTTTAAGTAGTTCTTTTTCTGGTAAAAGATAATGAAAGAAGAAAGAAGACAATTTTTTGAAAGAGTTGACGGGGACCAATGTCGTGACTATATCTTGTCCCACTGTTCAAAAGACTATGAGAAGGTCAAGCGTTCCCTTGAACGCTTGATGGACAATCGTTTTATGTTTGATAGTCCTTGGGATATGGAACCTTGTTCAAAAATCTATCAAATCCAGCCGATGGTGTGGAATCAAGTATTTGAAGATGATCCAGAATGGGTTTATATGCTCAATCGACAAGAATATCTCTTGCAGTTTATGATAGGGTATCTGGTAGAGGGAGATAAGGGCTATATTCAAAAGTGCAAGTTCTTTCTATTTGATTGGATTGAGCAGGTGAGAGAGTTTTCTCCTCAATCTTTGATGACTAGAACCTTGGATACAGGCATTCGTTCCTTTACTTGGTTAAAACTACTCTTGCTCTTCTCGAAATTTGACTTGCTAGAAGAGGAAGAGCTAGAGAAAATTTTGGTCAGTCTAGAAAAGCAGATTGACTTTATGAAAAGCCACTATCGCGCCAAGTACACCCTTAGTAACTGGGGAATTTTACAAACAATTCCTATGCTTGCTATCTATCATTTCTTTTCAGATAAGATGGATTTAGAAGAAGTTTACCTTTTTGCTTCAGAGGAGTTGAAACAGCAAATTGAGAAGCAGATTTTAGAGGATGGAAGCCAGTTTGAACAGTCGATTCTATATCATGTAGAGGTTTATAAAGCCTTGCTAGACTTGTGTCTCTTGCTTCCAGACTTGCAAGATAGCTTTCAAGAGTTGCTGGAAAAGATGGCGACTTACATTCAGATGATGACAGGCCTGGATGGACGGACTCTGGCTTTTGGTGATAGCGATTCTACAGAAACGACAGAGATTTTGAGCCTGTCTGCTGTGGTTTTGAACAAGGAAGATCTTCTTAACGGTCTGGATGTTAAAGTTGATTTGCTTAGCCTCTTGTTCCTAGGGCGAGAAAAGGTCAAGCGACTGCAGGAATTTGAAAAGAGAGCTTGGCAGCCTAAGTCCATGATCTTTGAAGACTCTGGACATGTCTGCATTAAGGATGAACATCGTTATCTATTTTTCAAAAACGGCCCGATGGGAAGTGCCCATAGCCATAGTGACGAGAATAGTTTTTGCTTACAGTATCAAGGTCAACCGATTTTCATAGATGCTGGGCGTTATTCTTATCGGGAGATAGATGAACGTTATCTCTTAAAGAGTGCTTGGAGTCATTCGACCTGTATGGTAGATGGGAAAGCTCCAGAAAGGATTACGGGATCCTGGGAATATGAATACTATCCTCACTCCCTGTTTTGTCACCACAAAGAAAGAGAGGGAGTGCATTATATTGAGGGGGCTTATTTGTCAGTAGATCCTGATTTGCCTTATCTTTACAGGAGAAAAATCCTCATGTTGGCAGAGGATGTCTGGCTCTTGGTAGATGATATCAGGTGTCAAGGTCAGCATGAGGCGTTGACCCAGTTTATTCTTGACAAGGATGTGACCTATCAAGATGGGAAAATCAATCAGTTGAGACTATGGAGTGAAGTTGATTTTGATTTAGAAGCTACCATTATTTCTCCTAAATACAATGAACTTGAAAAAAGCAGCAAACTCACCAAGCGCCAATTCTTTGAGAATCAGATGCTGGATTATACCATCATTGCGCATGAGAGTTTTGAAATCATCCTTCATTCTGTCTACCAGACAGATGGTCGTGAAGTGGAAAATGCTCTGGCTTTTGAAGTGAAAAATGACGAAACAGACAAGCTGATTTTGTTATTAAGCGAGGACATTTGTGTAGGTGAAAAATTATGCCTCGTTGACGGAACAAAAATGCGTGGGAAATGTCTAGTATATGATAAAATAAATGAGAGAATGATTCGCTTGCAGTGCTAGAAATAGGCATTTTGAATGGTGAATATGTTATACTAAGTATTAGTAGGAGGTGTTTTAGATTGGAGAAGAAACTGACCATAAAAGACATTGCAGAAATGGCTCAGACCTCGAAAACAACCGTGTCATTTTACCTAAACGGGAAATATGAAAAAATGTCCCGAGAGACACGTGAAAAGATTGAAAAAGTTATTCATGAAACAAATTACAAACCGAGCATTGTTGCGCGTAGCTTAAACTCCAAACGAACAAAATTAATTGGTGTTTTGATCGGTGATATTACCAACAGTTTCTCAAACCAAATTGTTAAGGGAATTGAGGATATCGCCAGCCAGAATGGCTACCAGGTAATGATAGGAAATAGTAATTACAGCCAAGAGAGTGAGGACCGGTATATTGAAAGCATGCTTCTCTTGGGAGTAGACGGCTTTATTATTCAGCCGACCTCTAATTTCCGAAAATATTCTCGTATCATCGATGAGAAAAAGAAGAAAATGGTCTTTTTTGATAGTCAGCTCTATGAACACCGGACTAGCTGGGTCAAAACCAATAACTATGATGCCGTTTATGACATGACCCAGTCCTGTATCGAAAAAGGTTATGAGCATTTTCTTTTGATTACAGCGGATACGAGTCGCTTGAGTACTCGGATTGAGCGGGCAAGTGGTTTTGTGGATGCTTTGACAGATGCTAATATGCGCCACGCCAGTCTAACCATTGAAGATAAGCATACGAATTTGGAACAAATTAAGGAATTTTTACAAAAAGAAATCAATCCCGATGAAAAAACTCTGGTATTTGTTCCTAACTGTTGGGCCCTACCTCTAGTCTTTACCGTTATCAAAGAGTTGAACTATAACTTGCCACAAGTTGGGTTGATTGGTTTTGACAATACGGAGTGGACTTGCTTTTCTTCTCCAAGTGTTTCGACGCTGGTTCAGCCCGCCTTTGAAGAAGGACAACAGGCTACAAAGATTTTGATTGACCAGATTGAAGGCCGCAATCAAGAAGAAAGGCAACAAGTCTTGGATTGTAGTGTGAGTTGGAAAGAGTCTACTTTCTAAGATGAAAGGGAAATGACTTGTGACCTCTGTTAAGAAATAAAAGAATCCCACCTAGAACGAACTAGGTGGGATTCTTTGCCTATAAATTAAAAAATTAGCGAATCTTGGTCTATTTTTTAACGTGTTCCGATAAAAAGGCATAGGTCATGGTTCCAAAGATGGCACCAATTCCCAAACCCAAGACTAGTAAAGGGAGCATTTTATCGAACTGGGAGAGATTGTCCCAAAAGGTATCGAGGGGAAGATGCTGAACAAAGAGTTTGTGAAAGGCTGATAAGACAAACAAGCCAATTGGAATGCTGATGAATACACCCCAACTACGAAGGTTGATTTGACTTTTGCTGTATCTTTTGTGATGGATTTCGGACGGGTCATCCTTGTCTAAATGTAAGTCGCGAACTGCTAGTCTCGCCCTAGATGAGAGGACGAAGATAAGTCCAAAATAGAGGTAGGGCATGGCATCTCGAACCAACTCTATGAAGCGTCCAAATAGGAGATAGAACAAGAAGAGTAGGAGGGAGGAGTATACGATTTGGATTAAGGCACGGGCACCTGCCTTGTAGATTATCTCTTGGCGGCATTCATCAAAGGGGCCTTGTATGTGAAAGAATAGTTTGAGTAAGCGAGTGGTGAGATCTTCTTTTTTCATGGGAGTAATCTCCTAAATGAGCGATTTTTGATTGATTTCTTTAAAGAGTTGATAGAGAGTATAGAAGTAAACCAAACTAAAAATGATACAGATTATTAGAAATACCAGGTATCTCCAATCCATAGGATTTGTTAAAAGTTGTGGAAAGGATACGAGGATAAAACAGAGAGATGCGTTTAGAAGACGTATTTTTTTTGATTGGATTTTCTGGGATCTCTGTCCCTTGTTCAATACAGGAAGGAATAAAAGAAAGAAAATCAAGAAAGGATGCTCAATATGTCCAGAAAGTAGGAAAAAGGTAACAAAGATACTGATAAAAACATGACTGATCAGTAGTCTAGCTAGTGATTTCATAAGGCACCTCCTAGTCGTCTTCTTGGTCTTTCTTGGCCTTTTGAATGCGAAGAGAGACGATAATTTGTATGGTCACTCCGAAGAAGAAGGTAGCTAGGATAGTTGATACAAAATGCCCTGTATTTAAAAGAGAACCAAGATAATCCTTGCTATCATCGGTTAGGACATTCAGAAGCGGTATTCCAAAGAACATGCCCATGCCATAGAT
>NZ_AJRE01000434.1:0-507 GCF_000296955.1 Streptococcus sp. GMD4S | reverse complement strand
TAACAGAATTTGAAAGCCCTAGCAAGATATTTGACTGGAAAATATATTTATATAGTTTGTTTGTTCATTCTTTTAATCTACATAAAAGTATTGAATCTGTCCTATAATTCATAACCGATATTAAAAAAGGCTAATTCTAAAGCAACTGCTTGATTCCAGCGTTCCTGAAGTTCTGTCAAATCTTCTCTACCTTTCCCGACACGATTGAGTTCGTCAACCAGAAATTGAACCCACTCTGTAAAGAAAGGACCTCTGTGGAGATTAATCCATTCCAAATGAATATAGGCTTCAGGTAGTGCCAAATCTTTAGAACCCCAGTCTAAATAGAGACCTTCTGCAATGACCAGCATGACCAAAAGATGAGCATAGTCTGATGAAGTCACAGCAGAATACATTAGCTCCTGAAACGCTTTTGTTATAGGGTGCAAGGTCACTTCTAGATAGTCATTCTCTGCTACTTTTAACTCTTTGAAAGCCTTTTGGAAATAACCATCTTCATCTGCTTCA
>NZ_AJRE01000433.1:0-508 GCF_000296955.1 Streptococcus sp. GMD4S | reverse complement strand
TTTCAAGCCTTGAGTCGAGTAGACTTTTTGAAAACAGGTCACTTTTTATGGATTAATTTGGGAGGAGTAGATACAAGTTTTGTCCTTCCGATTTTGGCGGCAGTCTTTACCTTCTTGAGTAGCTGGTTATCGAATAAAGCTTTGTCCGAAAAAAGTGGAGCTACGACAGGGATGATGTATGGTATGCCTGTATTGATCTTTGTTTTTGCCATCTCCGCCCCAAGTGGTGTAGCCTTGTACTGGGCCGTATCCAATGCTTACCAAGTTCTGCAAACCTATTTTTTGAACAATCCTTTCAAGATTATTGCTGAAAGAGAAGCAGTGGCGCAAGCAGAAAAAGATTTAGAAGGCAAGAAGAGAAGAGCTTTGAAAAAAGCACAGAAAAAGAAAAAATAAGGAGGAATCTGATAATGGTATTATTTACAGGTTCAACGGTTGAAGAAGCAATCCAAAAAGGATTGAAAGAATTAGACATTCCAAGAATGAAGGCCCACATCAAGGTCGTTTC
>NZ_AJRE01000432.1:0-508 GCF_000296955.1 Streptococcus sp. GMD4S | reverse complement strand
CGTCCTTTCTTTTTTAGTGACAGTCAAGCGTTTTTCGAGATTGCTTCAAACCCTGAGAATTTGCAGTTTATTTTTCCCAGTCAAGCAAGTTTGGAAGAAAGTCAGTACGCACTTGCTAACTATTTTATGAAGGCTCCTCTAGGTGTTTGGGCAATTTGTCTCCAAGGAAATCAGGAAATGATTGGCTCCATTAAATTTGAAAAAATCGATGAAATCAAAAAAGAAGCAGAAATTGGTTATTTCTTAAAAAAAGATGCTTGGTCGCAAGGTTTTATGACAGAGGCTGTTAGCAAACTCTGTCACCTTTCTTTTGAAGAATTTGGTTTAAAACAATTATCCATCATCACTCATCTGGAGAATCAAGCTAGCCAAAAAGTAGCCTTAAAATCGGGCTTTAGCCTCGTCCGACAGTTTAAGGGGAGCGATCGCTATACACGAAAAATGAGGGACTATCTTGAATTTCGATACATAAAAGGAGAATTCAATGAGTAAACACCAGGAAATTTTG
>NZ_AJRE01000431.1:0-509 GCF_000296955.1 Streptococcus sp. GMD4S | reverse complement strand
ACTCGTAGTTACGATAACCAGCAAGGACAACGTGTCTACGTAACAGAAGTCGTGGCTGAGAATTTCCAAATGTTGGAAAGCCGCGGAGTGCGCGAAGGACATACAGGTGGGGCTTATTCTGCACCAACTGCTGGTCAATCGGCACCTGCAAACCCAGTACCAGACTTTTCACGTTCTGAGAATCCATTTGGAGCAACCAATCCATTGGACATTTCAGATGATGATTTACCATTTTAATGGACAATTAATACTATAAAGGAGAAAAAACATGGCTCAACAACGTCGTGGCGGATTCAAACGCCGTAAAAAAGTTGATTACATCGCAGCAAACAAAATTGAATATGTTGATTACAAAGATACTGAGCTTCTTAGCCGTTTCGTTTCAGAACGTGGGAAAATCCTTCCTCGTCGTGTAACAGGAACTTCAGCTAAAAACCAACGTAAAGTAACAACAGCTATCAAACGCGCACGCGTAATGGCTTTGATGCCTTTCGTAAACGAAGATTAAA
>NZ_AJRE01000430.1:0-512 GCF_000296955.1 Streptococcus sp. GMD4S | reverse complement strand
AAATTTGCGATTCCAGAGAAAATAGCAAAAACTAGGGCGTACTTTAATCCGATAACGCTATAGCCAATATAGGCTAAACATCCAATAATAACCGCATCAATCGCAATTCCACTGATATAACGGGCTATAGTTGTATTGAGATTGGTTAAAAGGCTAGAAAGATTCAATTTGTCATGTTTTAAGATGGTACGTTCCAACATTGGTAGCAACTTATGACCATCCAACAAGAAATAAATCAAGAATACAGGGGTCATAATGAGAATCAGAACCGTACTAAACAAAGCTGAAAGAACGCTTCCTAAACTGTTGCTGACGCTATTTAGGATATTCTGGAGGATATCCACATAGGAGAGATTCAGTTGTTGAATAGTTTGTTGAATATCAATATTTTGGAAGACTGGATTCATGGACAAATCAATGATCAAATCTTGTAGTCTACTATAGATGTTTTGACTAGAAATAATCAAGCTGGTCAACTGATTAATCAAAATCGGCAAGAGATAAACGACCCC
>NZ_AJRE01000429.1:0-516 GCF_000296955.1 Streptococcus sp. GMD4S | reverse complement strand
AGTCTGATAAAACTTCCAAGGCTGCAACGCTGGCAGCTCCGGCTGGTTCTGCTACAATACCTTGTTTGGAATAAAGATCAATCAAGGTTTCGGAAATCAATCCCTCGTCCACCCCAATCAGCGTTTCAACATTCTTACGGGTCGCTTCATAGGTTAATTGTCCAACCTTTTGTACGGCTATCCCATCAGCAAACTTATCAATTTCTTTGAGCTTAACTGGTCCCCCAGCTTCAAAGGCAGCTTTCATAGAGCGAGCACCATTAGCTTCTACCCCAATCACTTCAATGGTCGGGTTGGTTTCCTTAATATAAGTAGAAACACCGGCAATCAATCCGCCACCACCTACTGGTACAAGTACTGTGTCAAAATCAATAGACTCTTTACGGGCTTCTTCAAGAATCTCATAGGCTACAGTCCCTTGACCAGCCTGAACATGCGCATCATCAAAAGGATCGATAAAGGTGCGGTTTTCTGTCAATGTAAATTCTTGTGCTGCCTTAGCAGAAGCATCAAAGG
>NZ_AJRE01000428.1:0-518 GCF_000296955.1 Streptococcus sp. GMD4S | reverse complement strand
CAGAAGGTTTCAGAGTTATCTGGAGGGGAACAGCAACGAATCGCAGTTGCTAGAGCCATTTTAAAACCGAGTCAGCTCCTGTTAGCAGATGAACCAACCGGCTCTCTAGACCCTGAAAATCGAGATTTGGTTTTAAACTTTCTCTTAGATATGAACAAGGAAGGGAAAACGGTCATTATCGTTACCCACGATGCCTATGTAGCTCAACAATGCCATCGAGTTATTGAATTGTGAAAGAGAATGTGGCGAGTTCATTGATCTCTTCATCTTACCTGTAATTGGGTAATTGTATTTTTAAAAACTCAAATAGTATAAATAAGCTTATTATATGTAAAAATATATCATATAATAAGCTTTTTCTTGATTTTAATGAAATAAAATACAGTTTTTTCTTGACAAACGAAAATGAGAGGAGTATTATTTATACAACAATAAAGTATAAAAATAAAAGGAGGCTCTTCTATGAATAAAGTGAAGAAGGTGTTGATGACGATGTTTGGTTTGCTTATGTTTCCCTT
>NZ_AJRE01000427.1:0-522 GCF_000296955.1 Streptococcus sp. GMD4S | reverse complement strand
CCTATGAGCTCTATCAGGAACTATCGCTTGATCTCAAGGATAATCCTGAATTTCTGGAGCAGTATACTTATCTCCTACGTGAATTGGGGTATTTTGAAGAAGCCAAAGTGCAAGCTGAAGCTTATTTAAAACTCGTTCCAGATGATGTTCAGATGCAAGAACTATTAGAGACACTTTAAGGATTTCTATTTTTTGTAAAATTTTATTAACAGAAACGAATGACTTTAAATGAATGATTTGAAAGACCTCAGAGGTCTTTTCTTTTTTACTAATATAATATAAATGTTAGAATTTCTTATAGCCAATTTAGATGAAGTTTTGAACGATGAAAGCCTGCTACACCCTATAAAATAAGAGTTTAAAGGTATGATTTGAACATCGAACTACTATGAAATACTTGACAAATTTATATAAGAATATATAATAATAAATAAGGGAATCTATCCCCAAAAATAAAGGAGGCAAATGTTGTGAAAAAGATTAATAAAAAACTTTCTCATGCATTCATGGCGCTATTGTTAG
>NZ_AJRE01000426.1:0-525 GCF_000296955.1 Streptococcus sp. GMD4S | reverse complement strand
AGTTTTGTAATAGAAGCAATTTCTACAGGCTGATTTGCATCTTTTTCATAGAGGATTTTTCCAGTTGTAGCCTCGACAGCAATAGCATGTTTAGCAGCAACATCAAACTCCTGAGCAGAAACAGTAGAAGCTGTTCCAAGAACTAAAAGTGTCATAAAAGATAAAATTATTTTTTTCATATTAGCTTTATTTTATCATAAAGAAAAAAAATATTCTCGTTTTTTTACTAAAGCCATCTTATCTTTTTCAGAAATATGGTAAAATAGAGAGAAGGAGGATACCTATGTTCCGCAGAAACAAATTATTTTTTTGGACAGCTGAAATTTTATTATTAACACTGATTTTCTATCTTTGGAGAGAAATGGGAGCCATCATTACTCCCTTCGTGACAGTTGTGAATACCATCATGATTCCATTTTTGCTTGGTGGATTTTTTTACTACATTACAAATCCAGTCGTTACTTTCTTAGAAAAGAGATGTAAGATCAATCGTCTAATTGGTGTCTTGGTCACTCTTTGTGCCTT
>NZ_AJRE01000425.1:0-529 GCF_000296955.1 Streptococcus sp. GMD4S | reverse complement strand
TTTCCCGTGAAACCATCTGTTACGACAACATCCGCAACGCCATTCATCAGATCACGCGCTTCCACGTTTCCGACAAAGTTCAAACTTTCATCAGCTACTAACAAGTCGTATGTTTCCTTACGAAGCGGATCTCCCTTGCTGCTTTCTGTTCCATTGTTGAGCAAACCAACACGTGGTTTCGAAATCCCACGAACATTTTTCGCATAGAAGGAACCTAGGACAGCGTATTGGTGCAGATGATGGGCTGTATTTTCTGCATTGGCCCCAAGGTCTAGCATGTCAAACCCTTTTCCATCGATGGTCGGCAAGGTCGACATGAGTCCTGGACGATCGATATTTTTGATACGACCCACGATAAAGAATCCTGCAGCCAACAAGGCACCTGTGTTCCCAGCTGAGAGGACGGCATCTGCTTCTCCCTCTTTGACTGCCTTGGCCGCTAATACCATGCTGGCATTTTTCTTCTTACGGATAGCTTTTGTCGGCTCATCGTCTGAGTTGATTTTCTCATCCGTATGGATAATGCTGA
>NZ_AJRE01000424.1:0-530 GCF_000296955.1 Streptococcus sp. GMD4S | reverse complement strand
CAGCCAAACTCTTGTAAGGTGCGTTCTTTTTCCAACGGCTCGATACCTGCAAATCCTCAAAGGTCTCCGCCCCATACATTTCCATAAAGGTCACAGAATCTGGGATGGAACTCTTAAGATTTTGGAGGTGATTGAGCGGTGCCAAGGTACGGGCGATCCGCTCCTTGTCATAATCTGCTGGGAAATGGTCCAAACGGAAATCCGTCTCTTTCAAAACTCCTTCTTCCATGACCAGTTGGCCTGTATTACGGTCCTTGATATTGATCACTGTCTGGATGTTCTCAGACAAGGAACTCATGACATCCTCTACAAAGATGAGAGAGCAGCCTAATTCCGTTGGATCTTCGGTAAAGAACTCCATGATGATATGATCCAAAATCAACTTTTCATCGGTCACTAGAACCACGTAATGGGGATGGAAGAGGGTGCTCTCCTTGTGGGTTGCTTCTTCCTTTTGACTACGGCGTAGTTTCAAGATTTGGTTCAAACTATTCAGAACTTGGTCCCGTGTTCGTTGATTGTAGACAAAA
>NZ_AJRE01000423.1:0-530 GCF_000296955.1 Streptococcus sp. GMD4S | reverse complement strand
ACCTACCTGTTTGCGTACTTATTTGGCTTCTTGCTAGCAAGTTTAGCGGCAGTGACCATGATTTTTGCTGCGCGTGTCTTGCATGAGAAAACGCCTGAGATACAAGAACCTCGGATCATTACATTTTTAGCGGATACCAGCTACGCGGTTTATCTCTTCCACTGGCCTTTTTATATTATCTTTTCTCAGTTGATGAGTAATCTGCCTGCTGTTATTCTGACAATTATCTTTTCTTATTTCTTTGCTATCCTATCCTTCTATATTATTGAGCCATTGATTGCCGGTAAATCCAATCCTTTAATACGGAAGATTAGTCGATTGCCCCATATTAAACCAATTAGTGCTACTGGTGCTGGCATTCTTACCTTGATTAGCTTGATTATCATAGCTGTGGCTCCTCAAGTTGGAGCTTTTGAGACAGACTTGATGGTCAATGGTTTCAAACAAGCCCAGACCAATATAGGACAAACAAAGACTCTTGCTGAACAAGCTGAACTGAGTCGTCTAGGAATTTCTGAGGGAACAAGCCT
>NZ_AJRE01000422.1:0-536 GCF_000296955.1 Streptococcus sp. GMD4S | reverse complement strand
CAAGACCGACACCACGTTGGCGACCAACGGCATCAATTTCATCGATAAAGATGATGGCTGGCGCTGCTTTTTTTGCATCCTCAAAAAGTGAACGAACTCGGCTAGCCCCAACTCCGACAAACATTTCTACAAAGTCCGATCCTGAGATGCTAAAGAATGGAACTCCTGCTTCTCCAGCAACCGCCTTAGCAAGTAAGGTCTTACCTGTTCCCGGAGGTCCCTCTAAAAGAACACCCGCAGGAATACGCGCACCAAGTTTGGTAAATCGTTTTGGATCTTTTAGGAATTCAACAACTTCAACTAATTCTTGTTTTTCTTCCTCGGCACCTGCAACATCTGAAAATCGTACCTTGATATCTTCTTTGTTAGCAGCTTTGGCCTTGCTACGTCCAAAACTCATTGGATTTCGGCCACTATTTCCTCCCATATTTCCCATCATAGAGAATAAGAAGAAGAAAAGAATAGCAAATGGCACAACAGAGACAAGGATATTGATCCACATACCGCTTGAACTCTCATGTTTGACTGTTACTTCT
>NZ_AJRE01000421.1:0-536 GCF_000296955.1 Streptococcus sp. GMD4S | reverse complement strand
TTCTAATGGATAAATAACTCCATCCAATCGAATAGCTCCGTCAGAAGGAATAGTATATCCTGCCTTGCGGATGTCAGACGCATATTTTCCTGATGCCATTAAATGATGAAGAACTTCAATTCTTTCATTTTTCTCAAAGGCTTCTTTTAAAGTACTAGATTGTCGGAAATGATTGTAAGCAAAATATGAAGGAATTGCTAACAGAAACAAAAACAATACGATCAACCATTTAAACTGTTTTAATTTATCTGACATTAGTTTCTTCCCTCCATATAACACTCTCTTTCAAATAAGTTTTATTATAAACTCTCACTCGTCTTCCTCGTCGTCATAAACTGGCTCGCCATGGATTTTGATGTATTCTTCATTCCTGCGGTCGTCTTCTTCCCAAACCGGGTCTCTTACATCGTCCATAAACGGAATTTCTTCCAAACTCAGCTCGTTAGCCTCTTCATAACTCATCGAAAGGATATCCTCATGCCGGTTTTTAAATTCCTCCACACTTAACCAGCTCTCTTTATCATCTTCGCTAATCT
>NZ_AJRE01000420.1:0-540 GCF_000296955.1 Streptococcus sp. GMD4S | reverse complement strand
GTGTTATGGACGCTAAAAAAGCGCTTGTAGAAACAGACGGTGACATCGAAAAAGCGATTGAATTGCTTCGTGAAAAAGGTATGGCGAAGGCAGCTAAGAAAGCTGACCGTGTTGCAGCTGAAGGTTTGACTGGTGTATTTGTTAACGGTAACGTTGCAGCAGTAGTTGAAGTAAATGCCGAAACTGACTTCGTTGCGAAAAACGCTCAATTCGTTGACTTGGTAAACGCAACAGCTAAAGTAATCGCTGAAGGAAAACCAGCTAACAACGAAGAAGCTCTTGCTTTGACAATGCCTTCAGGTGAAACTCTTGAAGCTGCATATGTATCTGCAACAGCTACAATCGGTGAAAAAATCTCATTCCGTCGTTTTGCTTTGCTTGAAAAAACAGATGCACAACACTTCGGAGCATACCAACACAATGGTGGACGTATCGGTGTTATCTCTGTAATCGAAGGTGGAGACGAAGCGCTTGCTAAACAAATCTCAATGCACATTGCTGCGATGAAACCAACAGTTCTTTCTTACAAAGAATTGGATG
>NZ_AJRE01000419.1:0-542 GCF_000296955.1 Streptococcus sp. GMD4S | reverse complement strand
ACAGAGCTAGGATAGACCGCTTTTTGGCATTTATCTAAGCATTCCAGAGTACATGTATCTTGCATGTGCTCTTTCTTTTGGGGTTGAAAGATAGGAGAAGGATATGTTAGAGTTGCTAAAAGCGCTTGATGCTTTCGTTTGGGGGCCTCCCCTCTTGATCTTATTGGTCGGAACGGGTATCTATTTGACCATCCGACTGGGCCTTTTGCAGGTTGCTCGTCTCCCTAAGGCTTTTCAGTTAATTTTCACCAAGGACAAGGGACATGGTGATGTGTCGAGCTTTGCAGCTCTTTGTACAGCTCTAGCTGCCACCGTTGGTACGGGAAATATCATCGGAGTCGCGACAGCCATTAAGGTTGGAGGACCAGGGGCTCTCTTTTGGATGTGGATGGCAGCCTTTTTTGGAATGGCGACCAAGTATGCCGAAGGCTTGCTAGCTATCAAATATCGCACAAAGGATGCAAATGGAGCTGTAGCTGGAGGACCCATGCATTACATCCTTTTGGGGATGGGAGAAAAGTGGCGTCCACTTGCTATCTTCT
>NZ_AJRE01000418.1:0-544 GCF_000296955.1 Streptococcus sp. GMD4S | reverse complement strand
TCAACTTGCGCATTTCATCAAGCGCAACCAAGGCTTTTTTCACGAGACCATCGACATGCTTTTCAGCAGCAAGTTGTTTTTCCTCTGGGGTTACTGTTTTTTTATCAGCCATATTATCCTCCATAGCCTTTAAGGATGTTATCCTTTGTTAATTATTTCACAAATTTATTATAACTCTTTTTTTATGCTTTGTAAACAGTTTCATAAGCATTTCACAAAGAAATTTTCTAAGATTGTGATTTTTTTCTCAATATAGCTATACAATAGAGTTTTGTCTGGACGATTGTGAAATTATGGAAAAAATTTTTTTATTTCACAAAGTTTTTCTAGTTGATAGTTAGTTATCGAATTCAAGACAAGAAAGCGTTTTCTTTTCAGGCTTTGAAAATAGTCTCCTAACTTGGAGACTACTGTTTTTGCTGAAAAACGCCTTGTTTAAAGGTCCCCTCATAAACAACTTCTTGCTCTGTAGTCAACTTCCCTTGACCTTCAGCCTGACCATTTACAAAATCACCTTCGTATTTCCAGCCATCTTTTGATTGAA
>NZ_AJRE01000417.1:0-545 GCF_000296955.1 Streptococcus sp. GMD4S | reverse complement strand
ACCTGCTTGCAAAGACCAGCAAAATCATGCTCTACCTGAACCAAATATTCATCAAAACGGTTGGTATCCATGTATTCTCTAGGAACCTTCTCGATATTCACCAAGACCGTATCGATAAAAGGCCGACCTAAGTGTCGATGGAGGACTTCCACGTGGTCACTGTCTGAAAAGTACTCTGTTTCCCCACGCTGGGTCATGATATTGCAGACGTAAGCGATCTCTGCCTTAGTCTCCAAGAGAGCCTGCCCAATCTCCTCAATGACAATATTGGGCAAAATCGATGTAAAGAGGGAACCAGGCCCCAAGACGATCATATCACTCTCGAGGATAGTATTGACCACTCGACGGCTGGCTTGGGGTGTTTCATCATCCAAGGTATTGGTCACATAGACATGGTCGATCATACCTGGATGATCTGCAATGTGGCTCTCACCTGCCACCTCAGAACCATCTTTAAAGACTGCATGCAGTGTCAAAGGCTGATCGCTTGAGGGGTAGATTTTTCCTGTTGTGTGGAAAAAGAGACTTAGCAGCTGCATGGCATT
>NZ_AJRE01000416.1:0-550 GCF_000296955.1 Streptococcus sp. GMD4S | reverse complement strand
TTGCGATTAGAGGTAATGGGCAAATAACAGAAGCTGAGTCTTATCGTTACAATATTTTATTGAAATTACTATTTACGATGATGTTTGGGTGGACTTCTGATCGTTTTCAAAAGTTATATGAGACTGGGAAGTTAGATGCGTCATTGTCACTTGAGGTTGAAGTCAACAGTCGCTTTCATTTTGTGATATTGACAATGGACACCAAAGAGCCTGTTTCTCTGTCGCATCAATTTCGTAAAGCGATTCGTCAGTTTAGTAATGATGCGGATATTACCGAGGAACATTTAGATCTTGTTAAGAGTGAGATGTTTGGGGAGTTTTTCAGTAGCATGAACTCTTTGGAATTTATTGCAACTCAATACGAACCGATGGATCGCGGAGAAACAATTTTTGATTTTCCGAAAATTTTACAGGAAATTACTTTGGAGGATGTTCTAGAAGCTGGACATCGTTTGATTGATAATGGTGATCTAGTTGATTTTACAATCTTTCCAGCTTAAAAGATGACTAATACTAGAAAGAAGGAATGGTACGTATGAGAAAAAAAACA
>NZ_AJRE01000415.1:0-550 GCF_000296955.1 Streptococcus sp. GMD4S | reverse complement strand
CATTATCTTGCTCTATTTCGTTTAATATCAAAACCAAACTCAGCGCTTTGTGATTCATCTGGAAGTTTGATATCTTCAATATTCACGACAACGTTGACAGGCGTCAATAGATACATCGTACTCGCAACTTTTTTCATATTCCCAGCTAAGACATGGCGGGCTCCGTCCAAGTAATCAAGGCAACGACGGGCTTGAACCTCTGTCATGTATTGGAAATCAATCAAAATACTTTCATTGCCAGCCAACAAATCTACAATTTCAGTTGCATCTTCATATTTTCTTGGATAGCGAACGTCAATTGTCACTTTCTCATCTGAACGATGGCTTTGCATTGCCAATTCTTGCTGACGCGCATGAAGACGGGTAATATTTGCATCTTTTGCTGATCCTGACTGAGCAGGTGCTGGTAATTCTTTAGAAGATGAGATGGCTGGGCTAACTGTTCCCTCTTGTTGAGCCTGGTAGTTAGTCGTTTCTTCTCCGTCTTCTGTAAAATAATCTATAAATTTATCGAATCTATCTTTTAAAGACATAGCTCTCTCCTATTTAA
>NZ_AJRE01000414.1:0-552 GCF_000296955.1 Streptococcus sp. GMD4S | reverse complement strand
CTGTAGAAGTCATCTAAGAGAGGTGACCCATGTTTTTTAAATTACTAAAAGAAGCGCTCAAGGTTAAACAAGTTCGATCAAAAATTCTCTTTACAATTTTTATCATTCTTGTTTTCCGTATTGGGACAAGTATCACTGTTCCAGGTGTGAATGCAAAAAGTTTAGAAGCTCTCAGTGGTTTATCTTTCTTGAACATGCTTAGTCTTGTTTCAGGGAATGCCATGAAGAACTTCTCCGTTTTCGCACTCGGAGTAAGTCCGTATATCACTGCTTCCATCGTTGTTCAATTGCTACAAATGGATATTTTACCGAAGTTTGTAGAATGGGGCAAACAAGGGGAAGTAGGACGGAGAAAACTAAATCAGGCTACTCGTTATATTGCACTTGTACTTGCATTTGTTCAATCTATCGGGATTACAGCAGGATTTAATACTCTATCTGGAGCAAAATTATTAACGACAGCGTTAACTCCACAAGTTTTTGTTACTATTGGTATTATCCTCACAGCAGGTAGTATGATTGTAACTTGGCTCGGGGAACAAATTACAGATA
>NZ_AJRE01000413.1:0-554 GCF_000296955.1 Streptococcus sp. GMD4S | reverse complement strand
TCTCAGGATTCATAGATCGATTAACAATCGATACAATAGTCGCTAAGCTCACTAAAATGACTAGGATAATCCAGACAATTGGAGCCATCTGCCCTAGATAGAGAAATAAACCAAAGATGATAAACAACTCTGCCAACATGATGGTAATACTGAAACCATATTTGGACATGAGTAGCTGCATTTTTCTAGCTGTCATACATCCCCCTTCCTTTTCTAACATTCTCCTTAACTGCTTGATAAACTACTGTTTCTACTAGTATACCTCAGTTCAGGGGTAGATGGCAACCTTTTACCTTTTTCTATTCAAACTATTCCAAGAACTGCAAGATTCTTAAATTACTCCTTCACTATATGACGTGCTATCCCTTTTTATCTTTTTAACTAGGGTATTAAGAAACTTAAAAAGAACTACCAAAATGATAGTTCTTTCCAATATTATTTATATGTTGGGGAATACGTCCCTTCCACTCTACTTGATTTTTAGAAGAGTTCTTTGTAGAGAGCAATGGTTTCTTCTAAAGTTGGCATAAATGGATTGCCTGGCGCACATGCAT
>NZ_AJRE01000412.1:0-558 GCF_000296955.1 Streptococcus sp. GMD4S | reverse complement strand
TGCGCCCCCATTTTTCACGTTCCTTTTTAGAAACGCGGGCATAGCCATAACCTGGTACATCCACAAAACGCATCTTGTCATCAATGTTGAAGAAGTTGAGTAACTGGGTCTTCCCAGGTTTTCCTGATGTACGAGCAAGATTTTTGCGGTTCAACATGGTGTTGATAAAGCTAGACTTGCCGACATTTGAACGCCCTGCAAGGGCAATCTCTGGCAGTTCATCCTGCGGATAGTGGGACTTGTTTGCCGCACTGAGCAGGATTTCAGCATTGTGTGTATTGATTTCCATAGTCACCTCTAGGCTGTTTCTAGAATGGGTTTTTCCGTTCCATCAACAGCTTCTTTTGTGATGCGGACCAATTTCACATTTTCCTGACTCGGTACTTCAAACATAACATCTAGCATGGTTTCTTCGATAATAGACCGAAGACCACGCGCACCAGTTTTGCGTTCGATAGCCTTATTGGCGATTTCTTGAAGGGCTTCATCTTCAAATTCCAACTCAACATCATCATAAGAAAGCAAGGTTTGGTATTGTTTCACCAAGGCATTTCTTGG
>NZ_AJRE01000411.1:0-558 GCF_000296955.1 Streptococcus sp. GMD4S | reverse complement strand
TCCATCTCATTATATCATTTTTCCACATTTTCCCATTTAGTCAAGCTAAATATCAATTAAATGGATGATAGAATTGCTCTCGCCTTAACTTCTTATGCAAGGTAGTTATTTTCTCCTAGTTTCTCACGATTACCTCCTTTGGCTCAAATTTTTCAATAAAAAAAGAATTAAGCAAAACAGTTTTCACTCAAGTAGTGATTCAGTGTTTTTCTTAATTCTATAGCTCCAAACTAGGATTGTTTTGTCTTGATACTCTTCGAAAATCAAATTCAAACCACGTCAGCTTCACCTTGCCGTACTCAAGTACTGCCTACGGCTAGCTTCCTACTTTGCTCTTTGATTTTCATTGAGTATAAAATGATAATAGGCACCCAACATCCCTGCTGTATTTTGGTGATGGGCAAATTCTAATCGTGTTTTTTCAGCTAGGCTTGGTACCAAGGCGGCCTTCAAGGCTGCGCGAATCTTCGGTTTGAGGATAGCTTCTTGCCCCATGATACCGCCACCGAGAATGACCACTTCTGGATTGGCAACGTAGCAAATATTTGCCAGACCTTT
>NZ_AJRE01000410.1:0-568 GCF_000296955.1 Streptococcus sp. GMD4S | reverse complement strand
AAAGTGATAGGATTTTTTTATATCAAAGGTCTAAGCCATTAATTTTTAATCGATTGTGATAAGCCAATTCTAATAAATAGGTGTAAAGAGGGAGGATGTCCGTTTTTTTAGGGAATTCAAATTTATGGAAACTCAGATGCTCATTATGTGCTTTAAGAGAGATATTTTCTAAATAAGTAATCGTAATCTCACTATCATCTATACCTGCTCCAGCAGTTTCCATTTCAACGTTTACAATGTTCATCAAAAAGAGTGACTTAACAGACACCTTGCGACCAGTGGCACCTTGCTTATCTGTAAAAATAATACGAATATTTGTAAAGATGATGGAATCGCGAATAAGTTTATATCCACTTTGAATTTCTTCATTCTCTAGTAGATATTGACCATATTCTTTGATAAGAGTCTCTTTGTTTTCCTCGCTGAAGTTACCAGCAAGTCCTTGAATAAATTTTCCAAACACCATGTATTTCTCCTTTATTTACACTAAGTTTACAGGAACTTCAACTTCTCGTAAACCTTGATCTGTTAAAGTAACCTTTCCATTAAAAAACTCTACAAGAGCAGA
>NZ_AJRE01000409.1:0-571 GCF_000296955.1 Streptococcus sp. GMD4S | reverse complement strand
TTTTGATTGCGCAACCTTGCTAGGAGAAAAAATGATTGAACTGATGAGATAAAGCTAATAGTAACCTTTTCGCTATTTAAAGCCTTGAGGGAATCAATCAAGTAAGTTGGGTTAAAACTAATAGTTAAATCATCCCCGGTCACCTGCTCTGTATCGATTTCTTCGTTTACTTTACCAACTTCTGGAGAGTGAACATGGGCGCTAACAACCCCACCTTTAATTTCAAGCTTCACAGTACCGTTTTGAGTCGCACTTGATAAGAGACGTGCACGCTCCATAGATTGACGCAAATTAACCACATCAAAAGTAATTGTAGTATTAAAGTCTGTTGGAATCAAACGATCTGTATCAGGATAGTTTCCTTCTAGGAGACGAGTGTAGAAGCTAATATTTTCGCTTCTAAAGAGGATTTGATTATTTGCAAAGAAAATCTCTACAGTTTCAATATCATCTGTAAATACCGCTGAAAATTCGCGTAGAGAGCGGCTAGGAATCACCACATCGAAATCATCACCATTTTTTTCAAGAGTCAATTTCTTCTGGCTAAGGCGATGAGAGTCTGTCGCAACTG
>NZ_AJRE01000408.1:0-571 GCF_000296955.1 Streptococcus sp. GMD4S | reverse complement strand
GCTTCTGCTTCAGCTGCTGCTTTTGCTTCTGCCTCTGCTGCTGCTTTTTGTTCCAATAAAGTAGCTTTATCACTTTCTGCAGTAGCTTTCTCTGCAGCAAGGTTTAACTCAGCAACTTTCAACTCTGCTTGTTTTGTTGTCAATGCTTGTGCATCGTCAGCAAGTGTTTGTTGGTTCGCAATGACAGTGTTGATTGCTTCATTATTTGCAACCTGTTTTTCAGCGATAGATTTCTTATCAGCTTTCTGTTGTTCCAACATTTTGTTGTTAGCTGATACAATCTCGCTCATGGCTGCAACACGTGAAATAGCTTCCGTAATTGATTTTGAGTTTACAATTGTATTGATGTAGCTAGTTGCAGCACCGTTAGTTTGTGCGCTACGTGCTTGTTTCTCCAAAGATTCATTACGAGCAACAATGTTCTTAGAGAGCTCTGTAATTTCTCCTTCAAGTTTTTTAGATTCAGCCTGTAGAGTTTCATTCTCAGCTTCCAAGTTCGTTTGTTGAGTTTGGATAGCTGTAACTTGCGTTTGGATTTCATCTACTTGTTTTTGAGCTTCTTTTTGTTGAG
>NZ_AJRE01000407.1:0-573 GCF_000296955.1 Streptococcus sp. GMD4S | reverse complement strand
GCTCTGCAATCCCTACACCATGTAGGCGATCTTTTTCTGCTTCTGCTTCTGCTGCGGTCACGATTTTAATCTTATCTGCTTCAGCAAGCTCTTGCGCCGCAACTCTCTTACGTTGAGCCGCGTTAATTTCATTCATTGATTGTTTTACTTCAGCATCAGGTTCAACCTTAGTAATCAGCGTTTTGACAATGATATACCCATACGTAGACATTTCTTCAGCCACTTGTTTTTGAACTTCTAAGGCGATTTCATCCTTCTTCTCAAACAACTCATCTAGGGTTAGCTTTGGTACAGATGAACGCAAAGCATCTTCAATATAGGATTTAATTTGGGCTTCTGGACGCATCAATTTATAATAGGCATCTGTGACGTTATTTTCATTTACTCGATACTGAGTTGCCACATTCATCGTTACAAATACATTATCTTGCGTCTTTGTCTCTACAACAATCTCACTTTGCAACAAGCGTAGTTGAACTCTTGCCGCAATCCTATCAATTCCAAAAGGAGCTCGTAAATGAATACCACTATTGCTCAACTTTTGGTATTTACCAAAGCGTTCTATGATAGCGA
>NZ_AJRE01000406.1:0-573 GCF_000296955.1 Streptococcus sp. GMD4S | reverse complement strand
CTATCCGCCGTAAACCCCTTAAACAAGAAATTGAAACCTATGTCACCATGGCTGGTGTAGTTATCATGGTTGTCTTGATGCTAGCTGTGACCTGGAATGACATTATGCGACTCTTCTTTTAGATAATCGAGGAATATTATGAAACAAAGTAAAATGCTAATCCCAACGCTTCGCGAAATGCCAAGTGATGCTCAAGTTATCAGCCACGCCCTTATGTTGCGTGCTGGTTATGTTCGCGGTGGATGATACGGCCACTCAAACGTTCCAAGAGACAATCTGGGTTCACTTCGATATTGATCACACCTTCTAGTTCGATACCAAGTTCAGCCAATGTTTTGTCCAAGGCATGAGCTTGTTCAATCGTACGTGGGTAACCATCCAACAAGAAACCTGTTTCTTTGATGTCGTTCTGAGAAAGGCGTTCTTTAACAATTCCATTTGTAACTTCATCCGGAACCAACTCACCTTTGTCAATATATGACTTCGCAAGTACACCCATTTCAGTTTGATTTGCCATAGCAGCACGGAACATATCTCCAGTTGAAATGTGTGCCACGTGGAATTGCTCCACAA
>NZ_AJRE01000405.1:0-574 GCF_000296955.1 Streptococcus sp. GMD4S | reverse complement strand
GGAAGGATAAGATAGATATGGGAAAATATGATTTTACAAGCCTGCCCAATCGTTTTGGGCACCATACCTATAAATGGAAAGAAGCGGAAGCTGATCGCGAAGTTCTACCAGCCTGGATAGCAGATATGGACTTTGTGGTTTTGCCTGAGGTTCGACAAGCTGTACAAGCCTACGCAGATCAGTTGGTCTATGGCTATACCTATGCCAGTGATGCTTTGATTGAGTCGGTTCAGGACTGGGAAGCTACACAACACGGCTATCACTTTGACAAGGATGCCCTCGTCTTTATAGAGGGAGTGGTACCAGCCATTTCAACAGCTATTCAAGCCTTTACAAAAGAAGGAGAGGCTGTTCTGATTAACACACCGGTCTATCCACCTTTTGCCCGCAGTGTCAAACTGAACAATCGCAGATTGATTACCAATTCTTTGGTGGAAAAGGATGGGCTGTTTGAGATTGACTTTGACCAGTTGGAGAAGGAATTGGTGGAAGAGGATGTGAAGCTTTATATCCTTTGCAATCCCCACAATCCTGGTGGACGTGTTTGGGAAAAGGAAGTGTTAGAAAAGATTGG
>NZ_AJRE01000404.1:0-576 GCF_000296955.1 Streptococcus sp. GMD4S | reverse complement strand
GACTACTTTCGTAGACTTGAACATAGAGAGTCGCAATCTCACCCATATCTGAGAAAAGTTCGCGCACGATAGCGGTCAACTCTTCTTGCGTCTTCATGAGTTTGTGGTTATCTGCTGCTTTTTTAGCCCCCAAAGCAAGGGCGCTTAGACCAGCCACAGTCAAGCCAGTCATCCATAATTTCTTAGCTTTCATACCTTTCATTGTAACACAAAAAGGGCGCTAGGACAAATAGGGAAGCCGTATACGAGCAAGGAAAATCTCATCCATTACTGTAGAAAGAAAACTTCTGATTCTTATTATCAAGCGCCTGAGTTAGCAAGACTTTTCTAAATGAATAAAAAACCTCTGAGATTGTTCTCAAAGGTTCGAATTTTTCTAATTGCTATTTTCAACCGCTGCAGTGACAAAGGCAGTGTAGAGCTCTTCTGGACGGTTTGGACGGCTGGAAAGTTCAGGGTGATACTGACAAGCTACAAAAAATTTATTTTCAGGAATTTCCACAATTTCGACCAAACGATTGTCTGGAGAAACTCCTGAGAAGACAAAACCTGCTGCCTCAAACTGTTCACGAAAGG
>NZ_AJRE01000403.1:0-576 GCF_000296955.1 Streptococcus sp. GMD4S | reverse complement strand
GATAAGTATACTGCTCCAGAAATTCAGGATTATCCTTGAGATCAAGCGATAGTTCCTGATAGAGCTCATAGGCCTTATCTAAATCCTCGATTTCCTGGTAAGAACGGGCAATCATCCACTTGGTCAAGAGATTTTCAGGTTCTTGACTTTGGAGAGCGATGATATCTTCATACCGCTCTTGTTCCATATAAATGGTTGCAAGGCGAAGGAAAATTTCTTCTGTATCCTCTGCATCTTCTTTTGCAGTAAGAAGAAACTGCTCAGCACCACTAGGATCATGTAATTCATACGAAAACTGTGAAGCAGCTAGTAAGAGCCGAGTTTCAAACGGATTTTTCTCCAAACCTTGTTTAACGATACGAAGGGCCTCTTCCACCTGATGTTCCTTGTACAAGGCTTGACTATAACCATACTCATATCCTTCAAAATCAGGTGAGATGGTATCAATCTGCTTAAAGTAAAGAACAGATTTTTGATACTCTTCCTGATCAAAGTAAAGACTAGCCAGTTCAAAGGCAGTTTGGTCATCGTATTCTAATTCTAAAGCTTTTTCTAAGAATTCAGTTGCAGCTTCAA
>NZ_AJRE01000402.1:0-579 GCF_000296955.1 Streptococcus sp. GMD4S | reverse complement strand
TCTTCATCCCTTTACCACCACGGCCTTTAGTAGGATATTCAGTAGCAAGTGTACGTTTACCATATCCTTTTTCAGTGATGATAAGAACTTCGTCTTGGTTTGTAATCACGCTAGCACCAACTACTGTGTCACCCTCACGAAGATTGACTCCTCGGACACCTGTCGCGATACGGCTCATGCCACGAACAGCTGATTGATTAAAGCGAACGGCATAACCAAACTTGGTACCAATGATAATATCCGTATCTTCTTCTGTCAGCAAGACATTAATCAGTTCATCTTCATCCTTGAGATTCAAAGCTTTAAGTCCATTTTGACGAATATTAGCGAACTCTTTAACACTGGTTCGTTTCACGATACCGTGACGGGTTGTGAAGAAGAGATAGGCGTCATCACTACGTTCAGACTCAACGTTGATAATGGTCTGAATACTCTCACCTTCGTCCAACTTCAATAGATTGACAACTGGCAATCCCTTAGCGGTACGACCATATTCAGGGATTTCATAACCTTTAAGGCGGTAGACACGTCCTTTATTAGTAAAGAAGAGCAGATGATCATGGGTGCTGGTTGAAACCA
>NZ_AJRE01000401.1:0-579 GCF_000296955.1 Streptococcus sp. GMD4S | reverse complement strand
GGTTTGGTTCAGATGTCGGCCAGCTCAGCAACCGCAAAGCTGGAATCCTTGCGACTGATGTTTATGACTTTGAATCAAGCATGGATATCCAACTTACTCAAGACAAGGCTGGACGTTTGGACTACAGCGAAAGCTTGATGACCCACGCCATGGTCTTGACAGGTGTTGATTTGGATGAAAATGGCAAGTCAACCAAGTGGAAGGTTGAAAACTCATGGGGAGACAAGGTCGGTGCAGATGGTTACTTTGTTGCCTCAGACGCTTGGATGGATGAATACACCTACCAAATCGTTGTCCGTAAGGAATTGCTGACAGCAGAAGAACGGGCTGCTTATGAAGCAGAACCAATCGTACTTGCACCATGGGATCCAATGGGTGCCTTGGCAGAATAAAGCATAAAGAAAAGAGGTTAGGGAAATCCTAGCTTCTTTTTTAAGTCCTTCTTGAAGTGGCGATAGATGATGCTTGCCAAGTGAGTTCTCCTTATTTTAAGTCTTTAAGTGACAGAGAAAAAGATATGTGTTATTATAGTAGTACAAAAGGATATCGGAGTAGAAATGAAGTATTTAAGTAGCCAAG
>NZ_AJRE01000400.1:0-580 GCF_000296955.1 Streptococcus sp. GMD4S | reverse complement strand
AGCCATGGCTTAGATAAAAATCTGGCGCTTGAAACTGGTAAGTATTCACGAAAGAAAAACGACAGTTTCGATTCTTGGCTTCATTTTCAGCTCGCTGCAATAGTTTTGAACCAATTCCTTGTCCCCTCAATTCCTCTCTCACAAACAAATATTCGATTTCCAACCAATTTCCGAAAGTCTCTGCTACTAAGCCTGCCATGAGATTGCCCTTTTCGTCTTCGACATAAAGGTTCAGTGGCTCGCTTTCAGCCTCTTCTCTTTTAGAACGATTATAAGCACGAATCAAGTCCCCTATTTCCTGCGCTTTATGAGATTCCTTATTTTCCAATCTAACGTGCATTCAAACCTCCTAATAAACTGCTACAACTTGATTATAGTCATATTTCAATAAACTGTCAAACTAGCAAAAACTCACCAAACAGAGTTGATGAGTTCATGATTTATTTTCTAAATTTCCACTGACTATAAATCCCAAAAACAAAGATCCAGATAGCAGAACCAACTGCCCCCATGAAGGTAGACTCTTGCAAAAAGAGAGTCACGAAAACAAAGACAAAAAAGAGAATGGTTAGGGGATTAA
>NZ_AJRE01000399.1:0-584 GCF_000296955.1 Streptococcus sp. GMD4S | reverse complement strand
TTTTTACTTCTTACATGGAGTAGTTTGGTGCTTCATTAGTAATTTGTACATCATGAGGATGGCTTTCTTTTAGACCAGCCCCAGACATTTCAATAAATTGAGCGTTGTCGTGCAATTCTTTAAGGTTAGCTGCACCACAGTAACCCATACCAGAGCGAATACCACCAAGCATTTGGAAGACAATATCAGCTGCTGCGCCTTTATAGGCAACACGGCCTTCAATTCCTTCTGGAACGAGTTTGTTTGCTTCATTGACAGAACCTTGGAAGTAACGGTCGCTTGAACCTTTCTTCATTGCAGCGATTGATCCCATACCACGGTAAGTCTTAAACTTACGTCCTTGGAAAATTTCAGTTTCACCTGGTGCTTCATCTGTTCCAGCAAACATTGAACCAAGCATAACTGCATTTCCACCTGCAGCAAGGGCTTTTACAATATCTCCAGAATACTTGATTCCACCATCAGCAATAATCGTTTTTCCATATTCGCGCGCAACTACTGCCGCATCATAAATTGCTGTCACTTGTGGGACACCCACACCTGCAATCACACGAGTAGTACAGATAGAACCTGGTCCAATCCCA
>NZ_AJRE01000398.1:0-586 GCF_000296955.1 Streptococcus sp. GMD4S | reverse complement strand
ATCAAGATCCAGGGATGCAGAAGTGGATGGGCTTTTTCCTCTCAGAGCATACTAGTTCACTCGGTGAAGAGAAAAATCGGGTAGCTTTCTCGACGAGTCTGAATCCCGTTGAGAAGTTACTCTTGCTTTCGCAACTTTATGTCGGGCAACTGAAGGGATGCTTTGTGGTCAAGGAAAAGAAGCAGAAAACCACGATCATTGGTGAGGTAAGCGAATTATCACCTCAAACTCTATCTATTAGGACCAATGAGGGCTATAGGCTGGTAGAGGTAGTAGATGTCCTAGAAATTCGACTGTGGGAGGGGGGAGTGTATGACTAGAAAAGACTTGTATGAAAACAAACTGCAGATGGATTATTTTTCAGATAGTTATATCCGCTTTGAAGAGGATTTTCAAAAATACTCTGCTATGAATGTACCACTGACTTTTTTGATCGATGACATCCTACGCACTATGGCGATGAATCAGAAAAACTACTTTGTTTTAAACAAGGAAAACGCCAAGGATGGGCGGGAGCATCGCTTTTATTTTAGGGTGGTGACGGAAAAAGAGTGTCCCAGAAATCGAACCTATGCATATGCTGGAC
>NZ_AJRE01000397.1:0-587 GCF_000296955.1 Streptococcus sp. GMD4S | reverse complement strand
TTGAATTTTGTGAGGTCCTGGTTTTTCACCAGACAAGATAGCTGACTCGTCTGCCTCAACTGCATAAACTTGAATGTTTGAATTTGCTACTTTAAGAGCGTGAGAAACACCTGAGATCGTTCCACCGGTGCCAACACCACCCACAAAAGCATCTAAACCATCAGAACCGAAAGCAGCCAGTATTTCAGCTCCTGTTGTTCTTTCGTGTACTTCTGGGTTAGCTGGATTATTAAATTGGAGGGGAAGGAAGCCGTCACGTTCAGCAGCGATTTCTTGAGCTTTAGCAATAGCTCCTTTCATTCCTTCGCTACCAGGAGTGAGGACGAGTTCAGCACCATAGGCTTGGATAATCTTACGTCGTTCCACACTCATCGTTTCAGGCATGACGATAACAACTTTATATCCTTTAGCAGCACCGACCCATGAAAGACCGATACCAGTGTTTCCACTCGTTGCTTCAACAATGGTAGCACCTGGTTTTAGAATACCATCTTGTTCCGCTTTTTCAATCATGCTAAGGGCAATACGGTCTTTTACTGACGATCCAGGGTTAAAAGCTTCTAGTTTAACATAGACGTCTGCAGCAC
>NZ_AJRE01000396.1:0-588 GCF_000296955.1 Streptococcus sp. GMD4S | reverse complement strand
AGTCATATATTTTCTTTAATTATGGTAAAATAGTAAGAGAATAATGTGAGGAAAATGAATGTCAAGTAAGTTTGAAATTTTAATGAATCAACTAGGAGTCTCTGATCAATTGAGACGGGATCCTGCTCTTGTTGATGCCAGAATTGAGCGTGTTGTGGTTCATAAAATTAGTAAGATTTGGGAATTTCATTTTGTATTTTCTAATATTTTACCGATTGAAATCTTTTTAGAGTTAAAGAAAGGGCTTGGTGAAGAATTTTCTAAGACAGGAAACCGAGCTGTTTTCGAAATCAAGGCTCTTTCTCAAGAAGTCTCTAATGAACTCTTGCAGGCCTACTATAGAGAGGCTTTTTCTGAAGGTCCATGTGCAAGTCAGGGGTTTAAATCTCTTTACCAGAATTTAAACGTTCGTGTGGAGGGAAATCAACTCATTATTGAAGGTTCAGAGGCGATTGATAAGGAGCACTTTAAGAAGAATCATCTTCCTAATTTGGCAAAGCAACTCGAAAAGTTTGGTTTTCCAGCTTTTGTATGCCAAATAGAAAAGAATGATGCTCTTACACAAGAGCAGGAGGAAGCCTTCCATAC
>NZ_AJRE01000395.1:0-588 GCF_000296955.1 Streptococcus sp. GMD4S | reverse complement strand
AATTTGGCTCGGTAGCTCAGTTGGTAGAGCAATGGATTGAAGCTCCATGTGTCGGCGGTTCGATTCCGTCTCGCGCCATATTTTGTTTATAACTTGGAAGGGTAGCGAAGAGGCTAAACGCGGCGGACTGTAAATCCGCTCCTTCGGGTTCGGGGGTTCGAATCCCTCCCCTTCCATTACTTTAGTTACGGGCATAGTTTAAAGGTAGAACTAAGGTCTCCAAAACCTTCAGTGTGGGTTCAATTCCTACTGCCCGTGTTAATATGATTATGGCGGGTGTGGTGAAGTGGTTAACACACCAGATTGTGGCTCTGGCATGCGTGGGTTCGATCCCCATCACTCGCCTATTTTATATTATTGGGGTATAGCCAAGCGGTAAGGCAAGGGACTTTGACTCCCTCATGCGTTGGTTCGAATCCAGCTACCCCAGTTACTATTTGCCGGCGTGGCGGAATTGGCAGACGCGCTGGACTCAAAATCCAGTGTCCGCAAGGACGTGCCGGTTCGACCCCGGCCGCCGGTATAGTATTAAAGACAAGGTTTTCGGACCTTGTCTTTTTCTTTTATTTGTTGAATTTGTAACGCTGA
>NZ_AJRE01000394.1:0-590 GCF_000296955.1 Streptococcus sp. GMD4S | reverse complement strand
TTTTGCCAAGTTACAAAAAAGAAGGCAAGTCTGTTTTAACCATTGCAGTAGGATGTACAGGTGGACAGCACCGTAGTGTTGCCTTTGCAAAACGAATCGCTGAGGACCTTGCTAAAAACTGGCCTGTCAATGAAAGCCATCGTGACAAAGACAGAAGAAAGGAAACGGTAAACCGTTCATGAGAAAACCAAAGATAACGGTAATTGGTGGAGGAACAGGTATCCCCGTCATTTTGAAAAGTTTGCGAGAAAAGGATGTTGAGATCGCAGCCATCGTAACGGTAGCTGATGATGGTGGATCTTCTGGTGAGCTAAGAAAGAATATCCAACAGCTGACACCACCAGGTGATCTCCGTAATGTCCTTGTGGCCATGTCGGATATGCCCAAGTTTTATGAGAAGGTTTTTCAGTACCGTTTCTCAGAAGAGGCCGGAGCATTTGCGGGTCATCCACTGGGGAATATCATCATAGCAGGGCTCTCTGAAATGCAAGGGTCCACTTATAATGCCATGCAGCTGCTAAGTCTCTTTTTCCACACAACAGGAAAAATCTACCCCTCAAGCGATCAGCCTTTGACACTGCATGCAGTCT
>NZ_AJRE01000393.1:0-597 GCF_000296955.1 Streptococcus sp. GMD4S | reverse complement strand
CAGTCAATTGACCAGTACGGATAGAATGAGACTCCACCAAACCTTCTGCTGCCAGCATACGGTCTACTAGGCTTTCTGCACCCATTTCTAGCGAAAAGATAGCAACCGTCTTGTCCAACTTAGTCCCGATGTTCTGAGCAATGTTCAAGGCAAAGGCCGTCTTACCAACCGCTGGTCGCGCCGCTAGGATAATTAACTCCTCCTCATGAAGACCTGTCGTCATATGGTCCAAATCACGGTAGCCCGTTGCAATACCTGTGATATCCGTTGTTTGTTGTGACCGAACTTCTAGGTTCCCAAAGTTGATATTTAGAATATCACGGATGTTCTTGAACCCACTACGATTGGCATTTTCGCTAACATCAATGAGCCCCTTTTCAGCCTGAGCAATGATTTCATCTGCAGGCTTAGAAGCCTCATAAGCTTGGTTGACAGACTCTGTCAACTTGGAAATCAAGCGACGTAGCATAGCCTTTTCAGCTACGATTTTAGCATAATATTCTGCATTAGCTGAAGTTGGTACAGAGTTGACAATTTCAACAAGGTAAGACAAGCCACCAATATTTTGGAGATCCCCTTGACTATCCAAAATCGTCC
>NZ_AJRE01000392.1:0-598 GCF_000296955.1 Streptococcus sp. GMD4S | reverse complement strand
TGATGCAAAAAATGGACAATATGCTGAAACGCATATCAGTCGATTAAAGCAATTTCCAAATCAGACTACCCTTGTCCGTTGCAAACTAAAGACCGGTCGAACGCATCAGATTCGTGTTCACCTTTCTCATCATAAGTACCCTATCCTGGGCGATCCTCTCTATAACTCTAGATCAAAAGTAAGCAGGCTCATGCTCCATGCCTTTCGACTTTCCTTTACCCATCCACTTACCTTAGAAAAATTGAGTTTTACTGCCCTCTCGGATACTTTCGAAACAGAATTAAAACAAAATGGATGACACTATCATCCATTTTTCTATACAAAAAAGCAAGACCAGAAGGCCTTGCTTTTATCGACTCAAGAATTATTTAGCGATTTTTGCAAAGTATTCAAGAGTACGTACAAGTTGTGCAGTGTATGACATTTCGTTGTCGTACCATGATACAACTTTAACCAATTGTTTACCATCAACGTCAAGAACTTTAGTTTGAGTTGCGTCAAACAATGAACCGTAAGACATACCTACGATATCTGAAGATACGATTGGATCTTCTGTGTAACCGTATGATTCGTTTGAAGCTGCTTTCATAGCTGCGTT
>NZ_AJRE01000391.1:0-599 GCF_000296955.1 Streptococcus sp. GMD4S | reverse complement strand
TTTTGCATCAGCAACTGCTTTATCCAAATCAGCTGATGATACTTCTACTGGCAAAGCTGAGTCTTTAGAACCAGCCTTAGCTTGGCTTTCTTTGGCAACTTGGCTCATTTCACCCTGAGCTTCAGGTAAATTTGTAGCCGGGTTTCCTGTAGTAGCTACCTCAACCGTACTTGTACTAGTTGTCTCTGTAACTTCATCAGCAAATACTGCTTTGTCTGCAAAAGCAATCAAAGCCGTTCCTAAAACAGCACCACACAAAGTTTTGGCAACTTTGCTTTTACGAAATCCATAGACTTCTTTTTTATTTTTCATTATAATCCTTTTCCTTATCTAAATTTAGTCATTACTCCTCATTCTAGCACTTTACAAGGCAGGATGCAAATATTTACTCTTTTTTTTATTTATAGAAAAATTCCACCTATTTATAAATTAAATTAAAAAGAAGATGATCACACCATCTTCTTTTAGTTAAACTATTTATTTTTCAGTCAAAGCTGCCAATCCTGGAAGAACTTTACCTTCAAGGAGTTCCATTGATGCTCCACCACCAGTAGAGATCCATGAGAACTTGTCTGCACGGCCAAGGTTGATGGCTGCAG
>NZ_AJRE01000390.1:0-603 GCF_000296955.1 Streptococcus sp. GMD4S | reverse complement strand
CTGTAAAGTTGGTTTTCTAAAGTCACCCAAACCATGTTGTCCAAAAATCTGACGTTGCGTATCCAAACTAAAGGTTCGATTAGTAGCTATGGGATTACCAGAAAAAGCATGATCGCGTTCGTAAACACTATTAGCCCCTCTATAGTTCTTAATAGTCTTTCCTAAATGTTTTAATAATAAGAATCCATCCCTATTTTCAATAATCAAACTTAAACCTTTACTCTCAACGTAAAATAGATTATTCTCTATTCGAACTCCCATAAATTGTACCTCATCTATTTCTTGATAAAATTTTAGCACATAAAAGCGCTTTCTAAAATAGAGAAATGTATACAAAGTATGGTAAAATGTTAGGTAGGAGGTGGCCCATGCTCGTTTTTTCAGAATACCAGACTGGAACAATTGATCTTTCTCTTAGCTTCTACGGTTATGAAGAATGCACGCCTAATTACTCTTTTGGTCCAGCTATTCGAGATACCTATGTACTACATTACATTACTAAAGGAAAAGGTCAATTCCATTATAAGGGGAAAATTGTTGATTTAAAGGCAGGAGATTTCTTTTTACTAAAACCAGATGAATTAACATTCTATCAAGCAGATA
>NZ_AJRE01000389.1:0-603 GCF_000296955.1 Streptococcus sp. GMD4S | reverse complement strand
GAGACTTAGCATTCTCGGCCTCTTCCTTATCTTAAAAAGTTCCGATACGGTTAAGTGGCCAGAAACGGAATTTTGCTTCGCCTTTGATTTCGCTAGCCTTGAAGGTACCAACATGGCGGCTGTCGCTAGAGACTAGACGATCGTCACCAAGAAGAAGGTACTCGCCTTGAGGGACAGTAAAGCTGAAGCTGGTATTGGAATTGACATCGACCGTAAAGGCTTGTGCTTTTTGAGCAAGTTCTCTAAAGTAGACTCCTTTGTTTCCTTCAAATCCTTTGCCAGTATAGGTATTTTGCAACTTTTCTGTTTTGAACAAGTTGAGGTATTCAGCTAGGTAGGGTTCATCCGTTTCTTTATCGTTGATAAAGAGTTTGTCATTTTCGTAGCGGATGGTATCTCCAGGCATACCGATGACCCTTTTGACAATGTCTTTATTTCCTTCTTCCTCATGCGCAACTACAATGTCGAAGCGGTCAATTGGGAGGTGTTTAACAACGAAGAGAACTTCTCCGTCAGCTAGGGTAGGGTCCATCGAGTGTCCTTCTACACGGACATTGCTCCAAAGAAAGATACGGCTAAGACCGACCAGTGCGATAATCAGGA
>NZ_AJRE01000388.1:0-604 GCF_000296955.1 Streptococcus sp. GMD4S | reverse complement strand
CATATATGATTGGGAAACACTATGAAAATGACTTGTCTTGGGATGCTTTTGATACAGCTAGTCAAGAAGTTCTTACTTTTTTATGTGGCTTGATTGAGGAGGGACTGAGTCAAGACCTCTTTTTCCCCAATCAAGGTCGTCACCTCTTTTTCCCTCTGACCTTTTTTGAACAGGGAGTGGAGTTGCTGATGAATTTGGAGGATTTTCATTTCGAACATCAGATTACTAGTTATGAAAATCTTCTCTTTCATGATTTAGATCCAGATGCAGAACTGTTCTCTTTTTCCGTGCAGGAGTATCCTGATTATTTTGAGATGGAGATTTCTGAAAGTGAGCGAATCAACGTATTCTATGGGGGAGCGGTTCTCTTTCGTAAGGGGAATCTTTATCTCTTAAATCCTAAACAAATCAGCCTCCTAAAGGAAATCAAGGAGCTTCCTCAGGAGGAAAGAGGGAGAAAATGCCTCCAGTTTGACAACAGTGATCGTGACCGTCTGGCTGCCTGTCTGCCTTTGTTTGGACAGCTGGGCACAGTTTCTGCTCCTGAGCGCTTGCAAATCAGACCCTTTTCACCAATCTTTTACTTTGATAGGGAGGATGACGG
>NZ_AJRE01000387.1:0-604 GCF_000296955.1 Streptococcus sp. GMD4S | reverse complement strand
GTGAACAGCAGATGCTGGCTATGGGACGCGCTCTCATGTCTACACCTAAGCTCCTTCTCTTGGATGAGCCGTCAATGGGACTTGCCCCAATCTTTATCCAAGAAATTTTTGATATCATTCAAGATATTCAGAAGCAAGGAACAACGGTTCTCCTAATTGAACAGAACGCTAACAAGGCCCTTGCTATCTCTGACCGTGGTTATGTACTTGAAACAGGAAAGATTGTCCTATCAGGAACAGGAAAAGAACTCGCAGCATCTGATGAAGTCAGAAAAGCATATCTAGGTGGCTAAAAAGGTCCGGGGGACCTTTTTAGTCGGCGGATAAGAATTGTGCAGCAATTCTCCTTTAGTCTGGGAGACTAGTTTAGGTTGTGGATGGAGATTGCGCACGCAATCCCTCTATAGTCCGGGGGACCTTTTTAGTCGGCAGATAGAGATTGCGTAAGCAATCATCCAATCCAGTGGATTGTTTTAGTCGGCGGATAAGAATTGCAACCAAGCGAAACCTAATACGGCTACTTATCAAAAATATAAAATATTTCAGGGCTCCAGAATAAGGAGCTCTTTTATTTATATGTTTTTTGAGGAAAGGGAAGAAGGTC
>NZ_AJRE01000386.1:0-605 GCF_000296955.1 Streptococcus sp. GMD4S | reverse complement strand
CACTAAACCAGTTCTTTATGTTGCTAATGTGGATGAGGATGTTGTTGGAGACCCAGATTCTATCGAATATGTGAAGAAAATTCGTGAATTTGCAGCGACAGAAAATGCTGAAGTAGTCGTTATTTCCGCGCGTGCTGAGGAAGAAATTTCTGAGTTAGACGATGAGGATAAGCAAGAGTTTCTTGAAGCACTTGGCTTGACAGAATCAGGCGTTGACAAGTTGACTCGTGCAGCCTATCACTTGCTTGGGCTTGGAACTTACTTCACAGCTGGTGAAAAAGAAGTCCGTGCTTGGACCTTTAAGCGAGGGATGAAAGCTCCTCAAGTAGCTGGTATTATCCACTCAGACTTTGAAAAAGGCTTTATTCGTGCAGTAACAATGTCATATGAGGATCTAGTGAAATATGGATCTGAAAAGGCTGTAAAAGAAGCTGGACGCTTGCGTGAAGAAGGAAAAGAATATATCGTTCAAGATGGCGATATCATGGAATTCCGCTTTAACGTTTAATAACATTTAATAAATAGTGTCAATTAGGTTGGAAAAAAATTCCAACCCTTTTGGCTTTTGAAAGGAAAAATAAATGACTAAATTACTTGTTGGATTA
>NZ_AJRE01000385.1:0-606 GCF_000296955.1 Streptococcus sp. GMD4S | reverse complement strand
AATGGTTCAAATACATCAAAGAAGCCGAAGGAGATATCGCCATCTTCTCTGCTCAACCGACAAGCGTTCGCTGGATCGGAAATGAACGGGGTATCGCAGGTGACCCTGTCTGGCATAAAGTTAAACGGGCCAACATCACAGACGATGTGAAAAACGAATACCTCAACCATGGTGACCCAGATGGTGATATGTACTCTGTAGGGGAAGCTGACGTTTCGATCCGTTCGGGCTGGTTCTATCATGACAACCAACAGCCGAAATCACTCAAAGAGTTGATGGATATCTACTTCAAGTCTGTTGGTCGTGGAACCCCACTCCTTCTCAATATTCCACCAAATAAAGAAGGAAAATTTGCAGATGCAGATGTGGCTCGCTTGAAGGAATTCAAAGCAACCCTAGATCAAATGTATGCGACTGACTTTGCCAAAGGCGCAACTGTAACAGCAAGTTCTACTCGTCAAAACCACCTCTACAAAGAAAGCCACCTCACAGACGGTAAAGATGACACCAGCTGGGCCCTCTCAAATGATGCCACAACCGGTAGCTTTACAGTCGATTTGGGGCAAAAGAGACGCTTTGACGTCGTTGAACTCAAGGAAGATATCG
>NZ_AJRE01000384.1:0-609 GCF_000296955.1 Streptococcus sp. GMD4S | reverse complement strand
TTGAACAGATGGAAGAAGGCGTGCAGTTTGCTGCTAAGTACGGTGCCAAGGTCTATGTGGCTGCTAACATGGTTATGCACGAAGGAAATGAAGCTGGTGCTGGAGAATGGTTCCGTAAGTTGCGTGACATTGGGATTGCCGCAGTTATCGTGTCAGATCCAGCCTTGATTATGATTGCAGCAACAGAAGCACCAGGTCTTGAAATACACCTCTCTACCCAAGCCAGTGCGACCAACTATGAAACTCTTGAGTTCTGGAAAGAACTTGGGCTAACTCGCGTGGTTTTGGCCCGTGAAGTTTCAATGGAAGAATTGGCAGAGATTCGCAAACGCACTGATGTTGAGATTGAGGCCTTTGTCCATGGAGCTATGTGTATTTCTTACTCAGGTCGCTGTACGCTCTCAAACCACATGAGTATGCGTGATGCCAACCGTGGTGGTTGTTCACAGTCTTGCCGTTGGAAATACGACCTCTACGACATGCCATTTGGCCAAGAACGTAAGAGTCTTAAAGGTGAAATCCCAGAAGAATTTTCGATGTCAGCCGTTGACATGTCCATGATTGACCATATTCCAGATATGATCGAAAACGGTGTAGACAGTCTCAAGA
>NZ_AJRE01000383.1:0-615 GCF_000296955.1 Streptococcus sp. GMD4S | reverse complement strand
AAAAATCTGCTGACCTTCGTCAAGCTGCTCATGACATCGTTATGTCTAAATCATTTGATAATGGGATGGTCTGTGCATCAGAACAAGCGGTTATCATTGATAAAGAAGTATATGACGAATTTGTAGAAGAATTCAAATCATATCACACTTACTTTGTAAACAAGAAAGAAAAAGCGCTTCTTGAAGAATTCTGTTTCGGCGTGAAAGCAAACAGCAAAAACTGTGCAGGTGCTAAACTAAACGCAAACATCGTTGGTAAACCAGCAGCATGGATTGCTGAACAAGCAGGATTCAGCGTTCCAGAAGGAACAAACATCTTGGCTGCAGAATGTGCAGAAGTAGGACCGAAAGAACCATTGACTCGTGAAAAATTGTCACCAGTTATCGCTGTCCTAAAAGCTGAAGATACAGAAGACGGTCTTAAAAAAGCTCGCCAAATGGTTGAGTTTAACGGACTTGGTCACTCAGCAGCTATTCATACAAAAGACGAAGCTCTTGCTAAACGCTTTGGTACAGAAATCAAAGCAATGCGTATTATCTGGAACTCTCCATCTACTTTCGGTGGTATCGGTGACGTATACAATGCCTTCATTCCATCATTGACACTTGGATGTG
>NZ_AJRE01000382.1:0-620 GCF_000296955.1 Streptococcus sp. GMD4S | reverse complement strand
CTTCTTCTTTTGTAAATTTTCCAACATAAGAAGAAGTTAGCCACTCATAAATCTCTGTCTTTGATAAATGGTTATTCTTTCGGTATTTTCTTGCTGTAATCAAGGCATTTGCTTTGTAATCTGCATTCAAGTGATCGATGGCATACTGCGCTGCTGAACTTGAAAAACCATTCCACGTTAATTGGTTATAGAGATCTTTTTTTGACATATGTAAAACCGAATTATAGCTTTTCGCTCTATTTAAAGCAACATTGTACTGCTTCCCATCTAGTTTTGGTTGCCGCACACCATCGTATCCTACATAGTGACGGCCACCATCTACCCATTTATCCCTAGCCATTTTACCATCTGATTCAACATAATAACGGCCACCATCTACCCATTTGCCCCTTACCATTTTGCCTTCAGAATCAACATAGTAACGGCCACCATCTACCCATTCATTCTTGGCCATCTTTCCATCTGATTTGAAATAATAATTTCCTACCCATTTATTGCGAGCTTGGCTGCCTTCTGATGGTAGATTAAGTTTTTGAATTGCATAGTTTGCTTCTTCTTTTGTAAATTTTCCAACATAAGAAGAAGTTAGCCACTCATAAATCTCTGTCTTTGATAAATGG
>NZ_AJRE01000381.1:0-623 GCF_000296955.1 Streptococcus sp. GMD4S | reverse complement strand
CCAAACATCATCGTAAATAGTAATTTCAATAAAATATTGTAACGATAAGACTCAGCTTCTGTTATTTGCCCATTACCTCTAATCGCAACAGCAAGTTTAGGTGAAGAAACTTCCATCCGAAGACTATCTGTTTGCTTCACAGGCTGCAAAAGGAGTTGCTCTTTTGAAACCGTAAACTGGTTTGAAACTTCCTTTTCCTTTTTCGAAAAGTATTCCTCAACAACTTCCACATCAATATTTCCAACTAAAAACAGTGACATGTTGACAGGTTTGTAAAAGTCTGTAAAGTTCTCTTTTAAATTTGAAACTTGAATCTCAGAAATTGATTTTTCACTTCCAACTATATCTGTTGCTAAAGGAGTATCAGGATAAAGGTTGGCTAATGTTGCAAAAAACAAACGTGAGTCTGGATCATCTTGGTACATTTCTCGTTCTTGCTGGATAATATCCTGTTCCCTCAAAACTGATTCTTCTGTAAAATGAACATCTCCAACTAACTCATCTAGCAAATCTAAATTCTCTAATAGATGGTCAATTGTTGAAAAAAGATAGCTGGTCTTAGTAAAGCTTGTAAAGGCATTACTGTCCGCACCTAATCGAGTAAAAGCAGCCATTATATCCTC
>NZ_AJRE01000380.1:0-624 GCF_000296955.1 Streptococcus sp. GMD4S | reverse complement strand
CACAGCTCAACTATTCAGATGTTGGAGGAGCAGTCTTGTTTGGCGTCAAGGCGCCAGTTGTAAAAACTCATGGCTCAAGTGATGCCAAGGCTGTGTACAGTACGATTCGTCAGATTCGTACCATGCTAGAAACAGACGTAGTTGCTCAAACTGCGCGTGAATTTTCAGGAGAATAAAAAAGATGACAGAAAAAGAAATTTTTGACCGTATTGTAACCATTATCCAAGAGCGACAGGGAGAAGACTTTGCCGTAACAGAGGCCTTGAGTTTGAAAGACGATCTAGATGCGGACTCAGTGGACTTGATGGAGTTTGTCTTGACACTAGAAGATGAATTTGGTATCGAAATCACTGATGAGGAAATCGATCAACTTCAAAGTGTAGCGGATGTAGTAGCGATTATTAAAGATAAAAAATAGCCAAAAGCAACATGCAAGTCATGTTGTTTTTTTATTTGCAGAAAAAAGAGAAATTTTTAGTAGAAATTGCGAATAAAGAGATGAGAAAGAAAAAGGAGGAATGTTTATGTATGTGACCGGTTTTTATCCGTGGTTCATTAAGTGGTTTTTAAAATAAAAATGAATGAATTGTTCATTTTCGAATTGTTTTTCGAATAGATAGGTAA
>NZ_AJRE01000379.1:0-624 GCF_000296955.1 Streptococcus sp. GMD4S | reverse complement strand
TCATCGGGAAATACCTTTCTGAAAAAGGCCAGTTGGCTCAAAATACCATCGTGACAACGGTTATGTCTAACCTTGGCTTCCATAAGGCTTTGGATAGCGCTGGCATTAACAAGGCAGTGACTGCTGTTGGTGACCGCTATGTCGTTGAAGAAATGAGAAAATCAGGCTACAACCTTGGTGGTGAACAATCAGGTCACGTTATCTTGATGGACTACAATACAACTGGTGATGGTCAATTATCAGCTGTCCAATTGACCAAAATCATGAAAGAAACAGGCAAGAGCTTGTCTCAACTAGCATCAGAAGTGACGATTTACCCACAAAAACTGGTCAATATCCGAGTGGAAAATGCCATGAAAGAAAATGCCATGGAAGTACCAGCCATCAAGACAATCATAGAAAAGATGGAAGAAGAGATGGCAGGGAACGGCCGTATCCTTGTCCGCCCAAGTGGAACAGAACCCCTCTTGCGTGTCATGGCAGAAGCACCAACAACAGAAGAAGTCAACTACTATGTAGATACGATTGCTGCTGTGGTTAAAGATGAAATCGGAATTGACTAAAGCCTAGAAAACTAGATGAAATGATAAAAATGTGGTACAATTGCATAGTAAATTGTAGCAA
>NZ_AJRE01000378.1:0-624 GCF_000296955.1 Streptococcus sp. GMD4S | reverse complement strand
GCGCATCATTAACACCGTCACCTGTCATAGCAACAACCTTACCTTGTTTTTGCCAAGCCTTGACGATACGAACCTTGTGTTCTGGAGATACACGCGCGTAGACAGAGTATTGACCAACGACTTTTTCAAATTCTTCATCTGAAAGTTCGTTGAGTTCAGCACCAGTCAAGACATGGTCTTCCGAGTCATTTTCATCGATGATTCCCAAACGTTTGGCAATGGCTTCCGCTGTATCTTGGTGGTCACCAGTGATCATGATTGGACGGATTCCCGCTTCCTTAGCGACACGAACAGCTTCTGCTGCTTCGGCACGTTCAGGGTCAATCATTCCAATCAATCCAGTAAAGATCAAGTTGTTTTCAAGCTCTTCAGAAGTCAGGTTTTCTGGAATGCTGTCTACAATCTTATAAGCACCCGCAAGAACACGCAAGGCTTGGTGAGCCATTTCAGAGTTGTTTGTGTGAATTAAGTCATTAACTTTCTCATCAATCGGAGCAACATCTCCAGCCTTATCACGAGCAACACAACGTTTCAAAAGTTGGTCAGGGGCTCCCTTGACTGCTACGAGGAATTTACCATCTGGTAATGGATGAACCGTTGACATGAGTTTACGATCTGAGTCAA
>NZ_AJRE01000377.1:0-627 GCF_000296955.1 Streptococcus sp. GMD4S | reverse complement strand
ATACAGAATGGCGAACTTCTGGGTGGAATTGGATACCATAGATGTGCTTGTCAGGGTTTTCAATAGCTGCATAAGGACAGTCAGCAGATGTTCCAGTACGAACAAAATCAGCTGGAATCTCTGTAACCGCATCACCGTGGCTCATCAAAACAATTTGTTCTTCTGGTGTACCTTCAAAGAGGGCAGAAGGAGTGTGAGTAAGTGGTGATTGGCCATACTCGCGATTACCAGCATCACCTGCAGGGACAACCTTTCCTCCAAGTTTGTGAGTAAGAAGTTGCATACCATAGCAGATTCCCAAAATTGGAATGCCCAGTTCAAAAATTTCTGGATCAATATCAAATGAATCCTCTTCATAAACAGAGTTTGGTCCACCAGAGAGGATGATCCCTACAGGGTTAATCGCACGAACCTCTGCGGCTGAGATTTTATGGCTTTTTAGCTCTGAAAAAACACCGATTTCACGAATACGGCGTGAAATCAGCTGGTTGTATTGGCTACCATAGTCCAGCACGATGATTTTTTCGACATCTTGCAAATCAGTTGAAATGTTGCTCATCTTTTTCCTTTCTCAAAAGAAATATCTTTTTCAATATTCTATCACAAATAGGGGCGAATTACCAACTA
>NZ_AJRE01000376.1:0-627 GCF_000296955.1 Streptococcus sp. GMD4S | reverse complement strand
ACTGGTCTTACCAGGATGTGGAAGAGAAGGTTTGGGCCATTCCCAAGATGACGGACTTTTGGGGGATTGGCAGGCGGATGGAGAAACGCTTGCATACTCTGGGGATTTTTTCGATTAAAGAACTAGCCACCAGCAACCCAGACCAGCTAAAGAAAGCTCTGGGTCAGGCTGGCCTGCGTTTGTGGTTTCATGCTAACGGGATTGATGAGAGTAATGTTCATAAACCCTATAAAGCCAAGTCCCAAGGCTTGGGAAATTCTCAAATCTTGCCGAGAGACTACGTGAAGCTACGGGATATCGAAATTATTCTTCGAGAAATGGCGGAGCAGGTGGCTATTAGACTGAGAAGGGCGGGCAAGAAAACAACCCTTGTCTCTCTCTATGTTGGTTTCTCTAAGCAGGAGGTCAGGTCGTCTATTCACACACAAATGAAGGTCGAACCGACTAATAATACTGCTGTTTTAACAGACCACGTTTTGAAGCTATTTCATAACAAATACACTTCTGGAGCGGTCAGAAGTGTCGGAGTCAACTATTCGGGATTTGTGGACGAGTCCTTTGGCTTGATCTCCCTCTTTGATGATGTTGACAAGTTAGAAAAAGAAGAAAGGCTCCAGACGGCTATTG
>NZ_AJRE01000375.1:0-628 GCF_000296955.1 Streptococcus sp. GMD4S | reverse complement strand
TGATAGTTGTTTGATAAAACTTCTTGAACCTTCTGGATGCGATTGTCTTCTTCTGAGGTGAACTCTTTTGATACCCACCCAACTTGATTGATATGAAGAAATTCTTGTCCCTCAGCAAAGAGAGCTCTATCCACCGTTACGCGTTGATAGGGAGAGAGGGTTGAAGAAATTTCTTTCGCATCATAGGGACTGTTATAGATAACAAACCCCTGCTCCAACCATACTTGTCTATTTTGAGTTTGAACTTGACTTTGATCATAGACCAACCGCTTATCTGCAAGGATAAACTGGTGATTATCTAATTTAAAAACAGGAACACCTTGTCTATTCAAACGCCATTCTACTATTTTAAAGGTGGTTCCAGGAGTCAATTTACCAGACTCCTTGACAAGATCCTCATTAGCATAGACAGCTGTTTCTCCATATACCATTGGGGATTCCAGAGTTTCTTTATAGTAGAATCCATAATCAGACTCGGTTAGATAATAAATTTCTTGTGAAGAGTAAGGAAGCTGTTTTTCTGTGCTAACTACTCTTGAGGTTATGATAAAAGCAGGTAGCAATAAAACTACTAAGAACTTACGCATTCTTCTCTTCCCTTTCTTCTTGTAATCGTAATAAATGGTTT
>NZ_AJRE01000374.1:0-634 GCF_000296955.1 Streptococcus sp. GMD4S | reverse complement strand
GCCTTATGGAAGCCAAGGTTAGACATAACCGTTGTCACGATGGTATTTTGAGCCAACTGGCCTTTTTCAGAAAGGTATTTCCCGATGATGTACATGATCTTATCACCATCGACGATGTCGCCATTTTCATCAACAGCAATCAAGCGGTCACTGTCTCCGTCAAAGGCCAAACCAATAGCTGACTGGCTTTCTTTGACCACTTCTTGAAGAGCTTCTGGATGTGTAGAACCCACATTCAAGTTGATGTTAAGACCATCTGGTGTCTCGCCGATAACAGTTATTTGAGCCCCAAGGTCTGCAAAGATTTGACGAGCACTCGTAGACGCTGCACCGTTAGCTGTATCCAAGGCCACTTTCATCCCTTCAAGAGGAGTTCCAGTTGAAACAAGGTAGCCTTCATACTTACGCAAACCTTCTGGATAGTCCACCAAGGTTCCCAATCCTTTGGCACTTGGACGAGGAAGGGTGTCTTCGGCAGCATCCAACAAGGCTTCGATTTCTGCTTCTTTTTCATCATCAAGTTTGAAGCCATCCCCACCAAAGAATTTAATTCCATTATCAAGGGCTGGGTTGTGACTAGCGGAAATCATGACACCTGCACTGGCTCCCTCAGTTTTGACCAAATAAGCTACTG
>NZ_AJRE01000373.1:0-636 GCF_000296955.1 Streptococcus sp. GMD4S | reverse complement strand
CACCTACTCAGATATCTTGACAGAAAAGAACTTGATTCGCTATCTAGACTAAGAATCCTAAAATGAAGTGAGCTTTGCTCACTTTTTTTCTTTTTCTCCCGAATAGTATAAACGAGGGTAACCTCGGAAATTTATATTATTAAGGAGAATGAATGACGTTTTTTAAATCAGGAGTTAAGAAGAGTAGATATACTCAGTTGGGTTTAGGGCTGGCTACTTTGTTTGTTACAAGTACCTTTTTGTTTGGTGGAGAATCAGTTCAGGCCGATAGTGTAGCGCGTGGAGATGACTATCCGCTTCACTACAAAAATGGTAGTGTTGAAATCGATCAGTGGCGGATGTATTCTCGCCAGTGTACCTCTTTTGCGGCCTTTCGTTTGAGTAGTGTAAATGGCTTTGAGATTCCTCCTGCCTATGGAAATGCAAATGAATGGGGACATCGTGCAAGGCGAGAAGGCTACCGTGTGGATACTAAGCCAGAAGTTGGGGCTATTGCTTGGTCGACAGAAGGTTATTATGGGCACGTGGCCTGGGTATCAAATGTGTCGGGGGATACGATTGAAATCGAAGAGTATAACTATGGGGTTCGAGAAAAGTATAACCGTCGAAAAGTCAAGGCTAGTTCGATGACAGGTT
>NZ_AJRE01000372.1:0-637 GCF_000296955.1 Streptococcus sp. GMD4S | reverse complement strand
TAAGGATTTGCTCCTTGCTGTATTTCTTTGTCAACTCTAAGGCAAGGAAAAACTCCTTGGCCTTCCGTTCAACGGTTTGGTCCTGAGACAGATAAGCATTTTTCGCCAACTGTTGAGTGATGGTGGACCCCCCTCCAGAACGACCCGCTGTAAGGATGGCTAGAAAGAAACGACCGTAGTTAATCCCATCATTTTTATAAAAAGAACGGTCCTCTGTCGCGACGACAGCATTCTGCAAGTCTTTACTAATATCTGTCAGTTCAACATAGGTTCCCTTTTGACCCGATAGGGCTCCTGCCTCTTTTTCTTCGCGGTCAAAAATCAGAGTTCGTGTTTTCAAAGCATTCTGCAAATCATTGACATTGGTAGACTTGGCTATCGCAAACAAGTAGGTTCCTACCAGTAAACCAGCACTTAACCCTAAAATGATGACGATTTTTGTCAGATGATAACGGCGCCAAAATTTCCGAATTGGGCCTACTTGGGACAATTTTTTTCTATCGCTCCGTGAACGACGCATGCTAGTCGAATCAGACTCCGCTGATTCATTCGTTTCTTTTTTAAAGAGAGAAAGAAACTTCTCAAATAATTTATCTAATTTCATGCGTTTATTTTATCATCTTCACCATAGGAACTC
>NZ_AJRE01000371.1:0-646 GCF_000296955.1 Streptococcus sp. GMD4S | reverse complement strand
TGCTGGTATTGAAAGACGAACTCTCGGTAGCCTGTAAAACCACACTTTTTGGCAAAGCGGGTCAAGGCTGCTTGGGAGATATGTAATTTCTGGGTAACTTGCTGAGAAGAGAGATCATCTTGGATTGTTTCAGCTTGCAAAAAATAGCGAGCGATTTCTTGCTCGAGCTCGGTTAATTCTTCAAAATGGAGGTCGATTATGGTTGCGATATCTGGCTTGTTCATGAGGCTCCTTTTTATGAGTCAAAGTCTTAAAAGTTAACGCTTTCCTAACTATCACTATCATTATATCATAGAAAATAGGATAACCAAATAAAAAGGCATTTTCAATTAAAAGTCAAAAAATGCTTCGACTTTTCCAAGAGTTTCTCCGTAAAATATGGTACAATGAAATGTACTGAGCTTCACCTGTTTGCTCTATTATTTTAGGGAAAATAAAGGTGGAAATCGGGAATTTTTCTAGAAAAGAGTCTTAGTTGTATGAGAAAATTTAATAGCCATTCGATTCCGATTCGGCTTAATTTACTATTTGCGATTGTCATCCTGCTCTTTATGGCCATTATTGGTCGATTGTTATACATGCAGGTGCTCAATAAGGATTTTTATGAAACAAAATTGGCCTCAGCCAGCCAAACAAGGGTAACAAC
>NZ_AJRE01000370.1:0-657 GCF_000296955.1 Streptococcus sp. GMD4S | reverse complement strand
ATATGAAAATCCACGATCAGATCAAGAAGGATATAGATGAGCATCATTGGAAAATCGGAGAGAGACTTCCAAGTGAGCGAGATTTAGCTGAACAGTTTCAAGTTAGCCGGATGACATTACGTCAGGCTATCTCTCTCTTGGTTGAGGAAGGAGTTTTGGAGCGTCGTGTAGGAAGTGGAACCTTTGTCTCTAGCACTCGTGTCCAAGAAAAAATGCGGGGTACAACCAGTTTTACGGAGATTGTCAAATCTCAGGGGAAAGTTCCTTCTAGTCAACTCATTTCTTACAGAAGAACCATTCCAAATGAGCAAGAGGTCGCTAATCTAGGGATTGCTCCGACAGAGAATATTATCCGCATGGAACGGGTGCGTTACGCTGACCAAGTTCCACTAGTCTATGAAGTCGCATCTATTCCTGAGAAATTTATTAAGGATTTCAAAAAAGAAGAAATCACCAGTCATTTCTTCCATACCTTGCAGCAACATGGCTATCGGATTGGCAAATCCCAACAGACCATTTATGCGAGATTGGCTAAGGAAAAAATTGCTCACTATCTAGAAGTTGAAAAAGGGCATGCCATTTTAGCCTTGACTCAGGTCTCTTATCTTGAAGATGGGACGGCTTTCGAGTATGTAAAGAGTCAATACGTGGGCGAAC
>NZ_AJRE01000369.1:0-657 GCF_000296955.1 Streptococcus sp. GMD4S | reverse complement strand
TGAACCCCACGTGATACAATAAAGATATTCAACAAGATAAAGGCTGCTTGAGCTCCTAGGGCAATGGCTGGATTTGAAATGATTGAAGAAAATAACTGAGCATAATCACCCGTTCCACCAAGTTGGAACAATTTCCCAAACTCAATACCCAGATAGACCAGAATCCATCCTCCGATAACACTGTAAAAGGAGAGGAGGATAAAGAGGGCAAAGGCACCAATCCAACCGATAAAGTTGTACTTGCTATTGTTACCAAGTTTTCCAAAGGTTTTGATAGCGGAAACGCCAGCACTACGGCCAAGGGCAAACTCAGCCAGCAGGAGCGGGAAACCGATTAAAATGGTGGAAATGAGAAAGACTAGTAAAAAGCCCCCACCGCCATTAGCAGCAGTCATGTAGGGAAATTTCCAAACTGCTCCAAGTCCGATAGCTGAACCAGCAGATGCTAGAATAAAGCCTAGTTTCGAGCCCCATTGCGATTTTTCTGACATAGTTGAAACTCCAATCTCCTTTTTTAAAATAAGAAAAGGCTACTTGAGTTGTCAAATAGCCCTCTCTCAATGGCTCTCTATGAGCCTTCTGTTTGATTGATAGACTTGACTATCCTATCATGTTTTCTAAGGTCTGTCAAGAAAACCATTTTCAAGTTTTCACACC
>NZ_AJRE01000368.1:0-663 GCF_000296955.1 Streptococcus sp. GMD4S | reverse complement strand
CATCGCAATCGCCGTTTTGGAGGAGTTTAGGAGAAGATATGACCAAGGATTTACAAAAGAGAACATTGTTTGCGGTATTGGCCCTGGCGATTTTCCTTCCAGTCTTGTTTGCGGGAGGGCTCTTGTTGCAGGTAGGGATTGGCTTGTTAGCAATGCTAGGCGTCCATGAACTCTTGCACATGAAGGGGCTAAAGACTATGACCATTGAGGGTGCCTTGACTCTTTTTGCGACCTTCGCTCTCACAGTTCCTTTAGAAAATTACCTAACTTTTTTGCCTGTTGATGGGAATGTAGTTGCCTATAGTGTTCTGATTACCATAATGCTAGGGACAACCGTTTTCAGTAAAAGCTATACGATTGAAGATGCCGCTTTTCCAATTGCTGTGAGCTTTTATGTTGGTTTTGGCTTCAATGCCTTACTAGATGCTCGGGTGGCAGGTTTTGACAAGGTGCTTCTGGCTCTCTTTATCGTTTGGGCGACAGATAGCGCAGCCTACCTGACAGGGATGAATTTTGGTAAACATAAGTTGGCTCCGAGAGTTTCTCCTAATAAGAGTATTGAGGGATTTGTCGGGGGTATTCTAGGTGCGGTACTGATAACAGTGATTTTCATGTTAGTGGACAGCACAGTTGCTCTTCCTTATGGGATTTATAGAATGAGTC
>NZ_AJRE01000367.1:0-665 GCF_000296955.1 Streptococcus sp. GMD4S | reverse complement strand
CATTGAGCCAAGTCAGACTGTCCATAAGCACCGCCATGATACAGGCAATCAAGACTCCCAAGACTAGACCTAGCAAAGCCACTCTCAAAGTCGCCCAACTATGGTGCCAGAGAAATTCTCTGTCACGAACAAAGGACTGGAGAATTTCAAGAGGAGTTGGCAGGATAAACTTGGGTAAAAGTTTGAATATTCCCGCTAACTGCCAGATTGACAAGACTCCTAGAAAACCAAATAGACTAATGTGACGTCTCAGTATACTTTTCAAGTTTCTCATCAATACTTAAAATCTCTCCTACATTTATTTTGACATTGGCAAAGACATTATCTGCCTCTTGCCCAGCCACTTCAAGCGCTTCTTTGAGAATACGCATGAGCTCATCAAACTCTCCTTCCAAAACCGTTTCAAAGGGTGTCACCACCATGGTCACGGACTGAGCTTGCAGATAAGCAATAACCTGATCGATAATAGCAATTCGATCAATCCCCTGTGATAGGGGAAAGACTTGCAAGGCAATGCTTGCTTTCATAAAATCCTCCTCTTCTCGGCTTTCCTTTTGAACAAAAAGAAAAACCTTTGCCATATATGGAAAAGGTGCAGAATTCGGCTAAGTATCGTTCCCTACGCTGGCATTACCCAGATCAGGTGCGGTCGAAGTTTAACACTT
>NZ_AJRE01000366.1:0-667 GCF_000296955.1 Streptococcus sp. GMD4S | reverse complement strand
ACTGATTTTGGAAGGAGTTCGTGAAGAAGACGTGGTCCGAAGTCACGAGCTGGGTTCAAACCAGGTCCAGTAGGTCCACCAAGTGAAGTTACCAAGGCCATCACTAGGAAACCAAGTGCCAAGTGCGCAACTGAGATCCCAGCAGCTGTATGTGGAGCTACTTGAGCTTTTACTGCCAATTCACTTAAATCAACAGTTTGTCCAGCTTGAGTAGCCATTTGTTTCATGTATTGAAGAACCTCAGCACCAAAGAAGTTTTTAGTCAAACCAAGTGCTGCAAAGAAAAGAACAAATGAACCTACAAACTCATTGAGGAAACCGTTAACAGTAGCTGCAAAACGTGATTCTTTTGTACCATGGTCGATGCTTGAAATTGTTGAGAAGGTACCCAAGATATTGTTAGGGTTTTCTGTCTTCAAGTAGTAAGGACGGTGAGTCGCTACAACCAAAGCTTGACCAAAGATTGCTCCCAAAACTTGTGCTAGGATGTAATATGGTACTTGCTCCCAAGAGAAAAGTCCACTAACAGCAAGTCCAAGAGTGAAAGCTGGGTTGATGTGGTTACCAGATACATTACCAAACATCAAGGCTGGGATCATAACCCCCATACCATAACCAACCGCGATAACGAGCCAGCCACTTTGGTGACCTTTCGTACCTTTAAGTT
>NZ_AJRE01000365.1:0-668 GCF_000296955.1 Streptococcus sp. GMD4S | reverse complement strand
CCAAATATAAAGGTCAATCAGATAATGGAGGGGTTTCCAGCGGACTTGTAAAGCAAAGGCAACGACAATACCTAAAGGAATTGAAAAAATCAAGACCAGAGCAAAGACTTGAAGTGTCATACTTGCACCGTTCAATAAACTTGGTAATATCTCAAACATATAAGACATACTGCACCTCCTAAAAATTATTGTTCCTATTATAGCATAAATAAACAATTTAGCAAGGGTTTTTGTAAAAAAATTCTATAATTCTTGAACTATACACCTTTATATATGAAATAAGAGCGAAATATCATCTTACAGAATTCAAAGAATTATAAGGATTCTAGACGATAATATAGGGTTAACTTCTAATTCTGATAGAACAATGATCAAATTTTTTTAACAAATATCTATAAAGATTTCATTGATACAGAACTATGTTTTCTCTCATTCACTTCTTACCTCTAGAGATATAAAAAAAGAACCACTTTATAAGAATAGTATCATTTCTACTATCCATACAAGTGGCTCTTTGATGATGCCATAGCAAAGGCATCAAGATTTTTCAACTAGATTATTTAACTTTTTTGAAACGGAATAAGAGAATGGAACCAAATGCAAGTACTACTCCTACAACAGTAAGCAAGATAGTCATTTCAGATGTACCAGTATTTGGTAGTTCTTTA
>NZ_AJRE01000364.1:0-668 GCF_000296955.1 Streptococcus sp. GMD4S | reverse complement strand
TTCCGCTATATAGGAGGAAAGAGATGAAAAAACGTACTTTGGTTTGGCTAGTTATAGCCCTTGTAGTATTTGGAGGAGGCGCATGGATGGCACAGGAAACAAATCTATTTGGAGGAATAACTCTGAGCCCACGGGCTAAGCAGTTGGCTTATCTGAAGGAGCATGAAGAGGAAATGGCGAACTTCGTTAAATCTTGGAATTCAAAAGTTGAGAGTGTCCAATTTGATTGGGATAGTATGGAAGTTGGTCAGGTAGGAAATGGAACTCCTCAAGGCGGAGGTTATATGATGACAGTGAACGGTAGAATCAATAATAATAAGGATACTAAATTTACATTAGGTTTTCCACTAAAACGTAATTTAAATGAAATCCCTGAGAAACTTGTTATTATTCAAATGCAACCAATAAGAATTTTGAAAGGAAATTTATGGGATCTTTATGACTAACAGTAACTTAAAAACCTTTGATAATTTTTACTCAAATTTAATATTACTCATTCTCTACCAACTTAGAATACTTGCTAAAAGTATTTTTTTTTTACATTCATGATATAATATACTTAGATTCCGCTATATAGGAGGAAAGAGATGAAAAAACGTACTTTACTTTGGCTAGTTATAGCCCTTGTAGTATTTGGAGGAGGCGCATGGATGGCACAGAAAACAAAT
>NZ_AJRE01000363.1:0-669 GCF_000296955.1 Streptococcus sp. GMD4S | reverse complement strand
GCATGCTCCAAGATGCGGATGAGACGGATACACCACTCAAACAAAACTTGAACAACCTTTCTAAGGTCTTGACCTATGCAATTTTGGTCATTGCCCTTGTTACTTTTGTAGTCGGAGTCTTCATTCAAGGTAAAAATCCACTTGGTGAGTTGATGACATCTGTTGCGCTTGCTGTTGCAGCCATCCCAGAAGGACTTCCTGCTATCGTGACCATCGTTCTTGCCCTTGGTACTCAAGTTTTGGCAAAACGAAACTCTATCGTTCGTAAGTTGCCAGCAGTTGAAACACTTGGTTCAACTGAGATCATCGCTTCTGATAAGACTGGTACGCTTACCATGAACAAGATGACAGTCGAAAAAGTCTTCTATGATGCAGTCCTACATGATTCAGCTGATGATATTGAACTAGGTCTTGAAATGCCTCTTCTTCGTTCTGTTGTTTTGGCTAATGATACTAAGATTGATGCAGAAGGAAACCTGATTGGGGATCCAACGGAAACAGCCTTCATCCAGTATGCCTTGGACAAGGGCTATGATGTTAAAGGATTTTTAGAGCAATATCCTCGTGTAGCTGAGTTACCATTTGACTCAGATCGTAAACTCATGTCAACGGTTCATCCATTACCAGATGGTAAATTCCTCGTAGCAGTCAAGGGAGCCCCTGACCAAC
>NZ_AJRE01000362.1:0-672 GCF_000296955.1 Streptococcus sp. GMD4S | reverse complement strand
GTCAAAAGTTTCAAAATTTTTAGAAATAGCGTATAATATAAAAGAGAAAAAGAAAAGAAAGGGATTTTAAAATGAACAAACGTTCTTTGTTACCTGTCTTGTCGACAGCCCTGTTAGCTCCAGCCTTCTTAGCTGGACAAGTCTATGCTGAAGAAGCAACAACTCCTGCAGAAAGTTCAGCTGTCGTAGTGACTCCTGCTACGTCGGCGACTCCAGCTCCTGTTGAGAGCCCTGCGGTACCGGAAACTTCGGCAACTTCAGAAGCAGTTGCACCTGCAGAAGCTCCGTCAGCTCCTGTTGAATCTCCTAAAAGCGAAGAAAAGGACACCGTTATCTTGCACACCAATGATGTCCACGGTCGTATCGTAGAGGAAAAGGGAGTTATTGGAGATGCTAAATTAGCGACTGTCATCGAGCAGGAACGTGCGAAATCAAATCAAAATACTCTAGTTGTTGATGCGGGAGATGCTTTCCAAGGTTTACCGATTTCCAACTCTACGAAGGGTGAAGCGCGTGCTGAAATTCTTAATAAGATGCAGTATGATGCCATGGCAGTAGGAAACCATGAGTTTGACTTTGGTTTGGACGAAGCTAAGAAATACAAGGAAATCTTGAAATTCCCATTACTTAGCTCAAATACTTATGTCAATGGAGCTCGTCTTTTTGAAGCTT
>NZ_AJRE01000361.1:0-674 GCF_000296955.1 Streptococcus sp. GMD4S | reverse complement strand
AGCAGGATATCTACAAAGAAACGCTGCTCTATAAGGAAGGGGCTACCTTCCCAATGAAAGTCCCAGCAGGACAACTCTTTGTCCTCGGGGACAATCGAACAACGGCTGTAGATAGTCGTGCTTTTGGAACCATTCCTATACAGGATACCCATGGCAAGGTGGTAACAGTCTTAAGGCGACGGGGCTTTTGATGATAATTTATGTAAAAAGAAATTTAAAAATAAAAGGAATAATCATGAAAAAAACATTTTTGAAAAAATTAGTTACTGCAAGCATTGCAGCTGTAACCGCCTTGTCGGTCTTTAGAGGAGTGCCAACATTTGCGGATGATAATGATGTGGCAACTGCCAAAGCAACTGGTGAAACAAGCGCAAAAGTTTCTATTAATAAGGTGTTGAATATTGCGGAAGGAATTACAACACCTGAAGCAACCTTTACTTTTACTTTCACCCCTAAAACTGGTACATCATCAAATGGTGCACCTTATGAAACGATTGATTCTTCTAATGGTCAAATTACAGATAAAAATGTATCATATTCTGGAACAGACGTTTTAGCAACTGGACAAACTAGCATAAAGAAAGAAACCGGCGATATTTTTAGAGAAGTGAACTATACACATGCTGGTGAATATGTCTATACTGTTGCTGAAAAACAAAATGTTGGTTGGAAAG
>NZ_AJRE01000360.1:0-676 GCF_000296955.1 Streptococcus sp. GMD4S | reverse complement strand
CTGACGAAAGTAATCTAGGATTTATCCTTGAAAATATGCGCACTGGTGAAATCACCAAGTACAATCTAGCTTCAGCAACCGAAGAATCTGCCCGTGCTTCTGCAGAGGGAGCAGTGCAAGAGAAGGCCTACAAGGCTACCTTCCCTATTCTTGTCAATCTCAATGACAAACCGCTCTATATCATGGGCTTGAAGGACAATGCAGGCTTGGTCAAGGAGTATGCATTGGTCGATGCCGTGGAGTACCAAAACGTCATCGTAGCAACTACGGTAGATGAACTCCTCAGCAAGTATGCCAATAAAAATGACCTCGAGTTGGATAATGAAACGGTAGAAAACATCAAGGGTATCGTCTCAGACCTTAAATCAGCTGTCATCAAGGGTGATACCGTCTACTTCTTTAAAGTTGATGGCAAGATTTATAAGGTCAAGGCTTCCGTGTCAGACGACCTTCCTTACCTCGAAAATGGCCAATCCTTCGAAGGTCAAGTTGGAAAAGATAACTATCTCAAGACCTTTAAAGTACAATAATACTCTTCGAAAATCAAATTCAAACTACGTCAGCGTCGCCTTGCCGTACTCAAGTACAGCCTGCGGCTAGCTTCCTAGTTTGCTCTTTGATTTTCATTGAGTATAAAAATAGGTTTTCTCAGTTCAAGGAGAAAAAAGATAAATTC
>NZ_AJRE01000359.1:0-678 GCF_000296955.1 Streptococcus sp. GMD4S | reverse complement strand
AAAAACGTTTGTTCTCTTTTGTGTTGTCTTTAATAGGTCGTCCGAAAATTCTATTTTTAGACGAGCCAACTGCTGCCATGGATACCTCGACTCGTCAGCATTTTTGGGAAATTGTCAATCAGTTAAAGAAAAATGGTGTCACCATTGTCTATTCTTCCCACTATATCGAAGAGGTAGAACATACGGCTGACCGCATTTTGGTCCTCCACAAGGGAGAATTGATTCGCGATACGACGCCTTATGCCATGCGTGGTGAAGAACAAGAAAAACACTTTACGGTACCTCTAACTTATCAGGAAGTTATCAGCACTTTGGACCAGGTTCAAGAGCTTGAAATCAAGCAAAATGCTCTTTCCTTCACAACCAAAGAAGCCAGCCAGGTATGGAAAGTCTTGCAAGATCAGGGCTGCATGATCGAAGAAATTGAAGTTCGCAATCGAACTCTCTTAGACAGTATCTTCGAAACGACTCAAGATTAAAGGAGATTGACGATGAAAAATATGACAAGTCTCATGAAAGTGGAAATCATTCTGATGAAACGGCAAGCAGTCTACTACTTGCTATCCATCGGACTTCCAAGTGTGTTTTACCTTATCTTTTCTGGTATGATGTCAGGGTCAGATATTCCAGAAATTGCTCTTCAAGCCTATCTTTTTGCCATGACGCTCTTTAGTATCA
>NZ_AJRE01000358.1:0-686 GCF_000296955.1 Streptococcus sp. GMD4S | reverse complement strand
TGTCCGCATCCCAGCCCTCATCCTTGCTGTGGTTGTTGGTATCCTAACGATTATCTTTACCTTCATTGCAAGCTTTATCTGGAATCCAGATAAGAAGAGAGAGGCTCTTGGTTAAAAAATACAATTATCCCTTGGCTTTTGCCAAGGGATATTTCTTTTATTCGATTTTCCATTTTTGGGACAACCAGTTGGAAAAGGCTAGAAATCGCTCAGCAACTTGCTCATGATGCCCATAAGGATCAAAGACAAATTGACCAGTTGGATAACGTTTCTGAAGACTGGTATGGATCTGCTCAGCATAGGCTGGTGCCTGAGCCAGACGATTGGTATGATGAACTCCTTCTGTTTGACCATTCTGTAAATACAGTAAACAATCTAAATTTTTCACCCTTTCATCCTTGCAATAAGTCGTAAAATCAGGATACCAAAAGGAACCGCAGATAGAGAAGATACAGGAGACCTTGTCAAAGCTGAATAGACTGTAGACTGCCGCCAGTCCACCTAATGAGTATCCTCCATAGGCAAGGCGATCTTCGTCCAGGCGATAAAGAGACCGCAACTTATCTAAAAGACCTCCAAATAAATGACCATGATAGGCATTTGCCTGACCGCCAAAATCCGGAGCCCCCTCTCTCAGAGCAGAGGCCTTCCAGGGTGTGTAGTCATCTAGGCGATTTTTAGAGGTC
>NZ_AJRE01000357.1:0-689 GCF_000296955.1 Streptococcus sp. GMD4S | reverse complement strand
TTTATCAAGCAACAACTGCATTTATCAAGGATGCCCTTGATAGTGTGGAAAACAATGATATTGAAAAAGCTCAGAGTCTGATTGAACGCCATAAAGAAATCAACAATATGGAACGTGTTCTCAGAAAGACCCATATCAAACGCCTTAACAAGGGTGAGTGTTCTACACAAGCTGGAGTCAACTTTATCGACATCATTTCCCACTATACTCGTGTGTCTGACCATGCTATGAACCTAGCTGAAAAGGTTATCGCTGAACAAATCTAATAAACAAAAAGCTATCCTGAATGGGATGGCTTTTTTCGTCTCCTCATCAAGAATTTCTTTTCTGACATATAAAAAAATGCTTTGATTCACAATGGAATCAAAGCATTTTAAAGAGTTCTCCAAACATGATAGCAGAAACTGCAGTGCCTCTATACTTGGCTTCTTCTCTTTTGATAAAGCGCGCCAAGTTGATCAATTCAGGTGCTGGGTATTTGGGATTGATGAGCAATTCACGATTGACAAGTCCTGAGAGACGGACTGCTAGTAATTGCTCATTTGTAGTGGGTAGTTTTTTAGCAGTCTCTAGGAGAGCAGCAACTAAATCTTCACTCAAACCCTGACGAGCATGGTTGTAGAGATCTCTTATAAGGCTTTCTAGGTTTGGTTCTGCCATCCCGACCACCTCCCTTATGCTTAATAATG
>NZ_AJRE01000356.1:0-690 GCF_000296955.1 Streptococcus sp. GMD4S | reverse complement strand
ACGAACAGCGCCATCTGGGAAAGTAATCTTAATCATGGTTTTCTCCTTAAATATTTATTCTATTTTTGTTGGACAATTTTAAGAGCCGAGCAACTTCTTCCGCAGTCTGATTCTCTGATTGACTACCATCTGTTACGAGACTAGGATAGCCTAATAGCACCGCTTCCTTACGAACCATTTGAGCAAAAAGAATGTCTCGTTGCATCCAGTTTTCAAAAGCTTGCTCGGGGTTGGTTGTACCCTCTAAGACATAAGGAACCCATTCTCTCTGTATATAATGCTTTTTTTGAAAATCAGCTGTAGGAGTCAAGCATAGATAGGATGATGCTTGACATTCAAGCTCCTTTACCAAGTGAGGCAAAAGTCCTGCTCCCTCCACCAAGAGAGGTCTGTTTTGATTTTTTATCAAGTAAGATTTTACATAAGGAAAAATCTCTTCATAAAAGCGCCATTCTTCATCTGCCATCTCTTCTGGATTTCTCATCCAGATTTGTTCTGGATTTCTATCCTGCCTAAGAAGGCAAATTGGCTGTGAGTCTGCACTTGCTTGACTCATCATCTCTTCTACCAAATCATCCAGTTTGATATGAAGTAGTTGATACTGTCTAGCAAGAAGTGAGGCAATTGTTGACTTTCCACTACAAGGCGATCCGCCAATCATATAAAGCATCGTTCTTCCTCCTTCTGACA
>NZ_AJRE01000355.1:0-700 GCF_000296955.1 Streptococcus sp. GMD4S | reverse complement strand
GCTTGATTTAGGTGCACCTAAAGCTTTTGATGTGATTGAGTTAAGAGAAGATTTGAATTTGGGGCAACGCATCGCTGCTTTCCGTGTTCAGGTAGAGTTGGATGGTGTCTGGCAGGAGTTTGAATCCGGCTATACTGTTGGCTATAAACGCCTTTTGCGAGGATCCATGGTAGAGGCTCAGAAGGTGCGTGTGATCATTACAGAGGCACAGGCTTTGCCTTTGTTGACCAAGATTTCACTCTATAAAACACCTACCTTGTCGAAAAAAGAAGCTGTTCAACAGTTAGAGTTTTCAGAAAAAAGTCTAGTTGTGACCAAGGGAGAAAATGTCCACTTTACAGTGAAGCGAAGAGAATCTAGCAGTCCTTTAGAAGCTAAGATTTCGATTCAACCAGGGACGGGTGTGCATGGTGTTGCTTATCGGGACGAGATTCAAGTCCTTGCGTTTCAAGTTGGCGAGACTGAAAAAAGGCTGACGCTACCAACCTTGTATTTTGCAGGCGATAAAAACTTAGATTTTTATCTAAATCTGACGGTAGATAGGCAGCTGGTTGACCAGCTTCAGGTCCAAGTTTCATAAAAGAAGAACCTTTGCGCGATGCAAAGGTTCTTTTGGTTAGGAGTGATTTGGTAGCCAGCTGAGGGTGAAGGTCAGTTGCTCAGCTTTCAAGAGGTCTTGGTGTTGAATGCTAGATACAGG
>NZ_AJRE01000354.1:0-702 GCF_000296955.1 Streptococcus sp. GMD4S | reverse complement strand
TTCTTTTGGAAGTTTCATAACTAACCAACTTTCTACAATTTATAAGTTTATCGTTTACTATTATATCATAAATCGGTCTAATTTTTTTAAATTTTACACGAAAATATTAAAGATATTCTCTGAGAGCGCTGGCTATATCCGAAAAATCATAGCCTTTTCGAGCTAAAACTTGGGTTAAACGCTGTTTAAGTTCGTATCCTTCATACTTTCGAGCATACTTATCATATTGTTTGTCTAGCTCTTTAAAAATGAGTTCTTGAGTCGTTTCTTGGTCGACTTGATTGTTCAGGTCATCAAAGGCACTTTTAGCATCAGCATAGGAGAATCCCTTGTTAGTCAAGTTTTGAATAATCTTATCCTGCAAGGCACGAGCGGGAAGTTTTCCATTGTATTTTTTAAGAAGTTTCTCCGCCACACGTTGAGCAACCTCTGAAAAATCAAAATCCTTTAAAACATCTTTAATCGTTGATTTGGCAATCCCTTTTTGAGACAGTTTTTTAGCTAGCACATAGGGTCCCTTATCTCCAGAAAGTTGATTTGCGTTGATAATAGAGTAGGCATACTGACGATCATTAATCCAGTTATCTTCTTTAAGATTGGCGATAACTTGACTTGTGATTTTTTCATCAAGATCATACTTTTTCAGATACTCACGAACTTCCTTTTCGGTTCGAGCTTTAAATGATAGATGGTAGAGGGCGA
>NZ_AJRE01000353.1:0-709 GCF_000296955.1 Streptococcus sp. GMD4S | reverse complement strand
AGTTTGTGGTTAAAGGCACGGATGTTCTCGCGTAAAGTGAAAGTATCCTCTGCTCCACTAGCGATATAACCAAAGGCAGCTTTAGGAATGACTTGTTGCGCCATTGGCTCCAAATCATAGGTGTTAATAAAATCTACAGGTCCTTCTGCATTGCTTGTTTTATATGACATAAAGTGTCCTCCTTATTAAGTAAGCGTTTACTTTATCTTACATTAACTATCTTACTTCTTTTTCAGAATTTTTTCAAAAATTTTGTCTGGAAATTTCAAACTGATTATCTGAATATGCCCCAAAAAAGAGAGGACTCTCATTCTACCATTATCCTATATTCATCTTACCTTTAGGAATCATAGTTTTATTGCCTATATGCAAAAAATCAGGTAATCCTAGTGACTACCTGATTTTCTATGTTTTAGGCATTTTGCCAATTTTCTTGGTCTTCTTTAAAGCGTTTTAGGAGGTCGAGTCCTTCTGGCGTGATGTAACCTTCTTCTTGGGCTAGGTGGATCAGTTCACTGTAGTTAGAAAGCGTCACCAATTTCACACCTGCGTCTGCGAAGTTCTTATCTGCTTTCGGCAATTGGTAGCTGAAAATCGCTACGACACCAAGAACATCGGCTCCTTCGCGTTTAGCAGCTGCTACGGCTTCAAGAACAGACCCTCCAGTTGAAATGAGGTCTTCAACAACAACCATCTTTTGCCCCTGAGC
>NZ_AJRE01000352.1:0-711 GCF_000296955.1 Streptococcus sp. GMD4S | reverse complement strand
TAGCTGGGCAATGGAAATCCCTGCACGTTGAGCAAGAGCTGCTTCTCCCTCTCCAGGCTGTACTGTAAGTGTTCCTTCACCCTCTGTAGTATGTTCTTCCGAACTGCTCTGTGAAGGTGTTGATTCAGAAGAAGCTGTTTCCTCTACCTTGCTACTTGAAGATGATGATTCTTCCACTTTAGAACTTGAACTTGTAGAAGGAGACGATGCATCATAGAAGTCCTTCAAAGATGATGTACGATTGCTTCCACCGGTTGATAGGTAAATCAATACAACTACCATCGCTACAACAATTACAAAGAAGAGGCTGGCTAGAACCGTTAAGACACGATTCGCAACAACGCCTTTCCCTTTTTGTTTCCGGTGTCGACGCTCTGATCTTGTTTCTTCCTCATTGTTTTCGTAAATATCTTCTTGCCACGGTTCTTTTTCCATACCTTACTCCTTGTTTTTTTTACATTTTCTTATTACAATATAAATATGAAAGTCACACTTATACCCGAACGGTGCATTGCCTGCGGGCTTTGCCAAACCTATTCTGAACTCTTCGATTACCATGATAATGGAATCGTTCGATTTTACGATGATCCAGTTGAATTGCAAAGAGAAATCGCTGAGACCAGCGATGTTCTGGAGGCCATCAAAAATTGTCCTACAAGAGCACTTCTAAAAGATCCATCGTAGGAAGCAGGGAATAAATATAATTGATTT
>NZ_AJRE01000351.1:0-723 GCF_000296955.1 Streptococcus sp. GMD4S | reverse complement strand
GACCAAGTCCTAAAACTCCTACTAAAGCTGCTAGACCAAGATATGGCATGTAGCTTGAATCATTTGTACCTGTTTGAGGTAGAGTAGGATTCCCTTTTGGATTTGGAGTAGGAGTTGTTGGCTCCTCTGGTTTCTTAGGTTCTGGCGTTGTCGTGCGAACTGTATTTGAAGCATAAGCAACTTTGTTCACAGTATTTACATAGGTATTTTCAAAGGTTCCGACAGCAATTCGTTTCATTTGAATATAAGTCTCAGCCTGGAATGGAGAATCCAACTGAATCTCTTGAAGGAATTCTTCCTTGAAGCGAATTGTAATCATTCCCTTATCTTGATTATGTTCAACCTGTGTTTCAGCTGTTAAGTCTGTCCCTGCCTTAATAACACGACCGTCTTTCAATCGGATATCAACCTTGGCAAGAACTTTATAGTTTCCAGTGTATTGATCACCTTTTTGGTCATAATCATCTACAAAACTATAGTCATTCAAGTCCTCAGAATGATTTTGTGGAATCAAACCACCGATTAAACGATAATTGAAGAACTGGTTCAACGGAATTGTTTGGCCATCAATATTGTCACTGCTTGGATCCATACTGATTGTCACATCTTTTTTCGGTGTGATTTTCGGTACGTTGTTGACAACTACTTCTGTAGCATAGCCATTTCCAAAATCAATTTGGTAGGCTTTGTTTTCATACTTACCACCCGTTTGACCAAATTCAG
>NZ_AJRE01000350.1:0-725 GCF_000296955.1 Streptococcus sp. GMD4S | reverse complement strand
CGGTATTTGAGATGGGCCACCATAATCAAGATATAAATCGCGATGTAAACACCTGATGAGGATGCGGTGATCAAAGCAAAGGCATCTGAAACACCTGGTAGCACGTTGATAAAGGCAGCCAGAGCAATCAAGATCGCTGAGGCGATGATGGCATTTTGAGGTACATTGTGGCGAGAAAGGGTATCGACCTTGATGGCCTTTAAGAAACGATTGGGCGAATCATGGGCAATCTGATATAAGTGTCTCCCTGTTGAGTAGAGAGTTGAGTTAAGAGCAGACGCTGCTGAGGTCAAGACAACAAAGTTGATTAGAGCCGCCGCCCACTTGATCCCTGCCAGTTCAAAGACCGTTACAAATGGAGAATCTGAAGAATTAAGATAAGACCAAGGAATAATGGCCATAATCGCAATGAGAGCTCCCCCGTAGAAGAAGATAATTCTGAGAGGAATTTCCTTAACAGCTTTGGGCAAGACCTGACGAGGGTTCTTTGTTTCAGAAGTTGTCACCCCGATAAACTCAATCATCAGATAGGCAAAAAATACCATTTGAAAGGCCATGACAAAGTTCATAACTCCGTTTGGAAAAAGAGAGAACTGGTCGCTGATATTTGCCAAACTTGCAACACCATGCGGTGTCTTAAAGCCTGTCAAAACCATAAAGACCCCAGTGGCAATCATGGCTAAAATCGCCACAATCTTGACCATAGCAAACCAAAACTCGACTTC
>NZ_AJRE01000349.1:0-729 GCF_000296955.1 Streptococcus sp. GMD4S | reverse complement strand
AGCTAGATTTTTGTTATTCAATTCCTTGGATAAATTTTTGGAAACGATAGGTGTCGAAATAAATATTGGATGCAACTAATTTATCAAATTCATCGAATTTCAGAAATTCTGCGACATCCAGTTCAAGTTCTTTTCCTTGAGGAGAATGTAGACGGTAGCGATTTAAAGCTGAGACTGCTCGACCATCAACAAGTAATTGCTTCACTTCAAGATGCTGGCTTAAAGCATAGAATTGGCCTGCGCCTTGCAAATAAACATCACGTCCTTGTCGAATTTCTATACTATCGCACATGCCATAATCAAAGTTTTCAGCTACGAAATCTTCCCAGCCTCCCTCATTTACTGCCGTAAAATAGCTTTCTGCAAGTGTTTTTGTATCCATTTGGAACCTCCTGTAAAATAATTGGGCTATGATGAATATCACGAAATATTTTGCCCACTTAAGAGTATACAAAAGGAAATATGACTACAGGTTGTCATATTGCTGAAGATTTTTTTTGAGAGTACTGACCAGTAGATTTTGTAAGTGACTTGGGGATACGACCTTTACTTGATAACCAAAACTTAATAGTAAATCAAAAAATGAAGGAGTTAAAGCTCTAAATGCCTGAACTTTTATTATTTCGTCCTCGACTCTGATTTCTTCTTCCGTGAAGTGATCGTAGATTTTTGGAAGTGCAAATCTTGTAAAAACTAGTTCGATTTCTTCTCTTTGCCCCTCCACTTTAT
>NZ_AJRE01000348.1:0-736 GCF_000296955.1 Streptococcus sp. GMD4S | reverse complement strand
CCGTTGTATAGCCCGTATAGTAAGAACCGTCGCGACACTCCACCACATACATATAGGCCTTATGATCCATAGTAAATCTCTTGAATTTCTGGTGTATAAGAACCATCATCATTGTGAACGATGAGTGGTGGCAAGACCTTAAAGCCACTGGTCGATCCATCCTTGATAGCTTCGATTAAGAGCATATTAGCCTCCTTCTCACGTTTAGGATAGACAAATTGCAGGCGCTTGGGTGCTAAATTATGGCGTTGAAGCATGTCTAAGATATCCAAGAGCCGATCTGGACGATGAACCATGGCCAAACGGCCATTAGACTTGAGAATACTCTGAGCACTACGGCAAATTTCTTTTAGGTTAGTCGTAATTTCGTGTCTGGCCAGAAGGTAATGTTCACTCTCGTTCAGATTGGAATGCGGATCCACCTTAAAATAAGGCGGATTGCACAAAATCATATCCACCTTACTTCCCTGAATGTGGGCAGGCATATTTTTCAAATCATCACAGATGACCTGCATCTGCTCTTCCAAGCCATTCAACTGAACCGAACGCTCTGCCATATCCGCCAAGCGCTCCTGAATCTCTACAGATATTATCCGCGCCTGAGTACGTGAACTAGCAAAAAGTCCCACTGCACCATTTCCAGCACAAAAGTCCACAATTAAACCCCGTTTAGGGAAGCGAGGAAAGCGTGATAAAAGAACACTATCCACCGAATAGCTAAACACCTCTCTATTTT
>NZ_AJRE01000347.1:0-737 GCF_000296955.1 Streptococcus sp. GMD4S | reverse complement strand
TTACCAATCTTTTTCTAAGAATAAAGAGAATTTCGATAAACTATCTCAAAAAGAAAAACAGCTGAAAGAAATGTCTAAAAAGGCAAAACTATTTTGTAAAAAGGCAGATGCTAAACTAAAAAGTAAATTTCATTCACGTCTTTACTTTTACAGAGATATTCTCATTCATAAAAAAAGATATTATAAAATCGAAGATTTCAATTCGATTGTCAACTTTATCGTTCAAGAAGATTTACTTGTACCCACGATAAAACCTCTTCCTGTTATCAATATGGCAGAAGTAGATTCCTATGTTTTAAAAGTAATTGAGTAAGATCATGTGCAATCTTAAATCAAATCCGTCTTTTCACGGTAACTAAAGTAATCAGAGTGAGAGACAATCAAATGGTCCAAGAACACAATTCCCATCAGTTCACAGGCTTCCTTGACTAACTTGGTTACATGATCATCATTTCGGCTAGGTGCTACTGCGCCTGATGGATGATTGTGGACTAAAATAACAGAAGTCGCCATATGCTTGATGGCATAGTGAAGGATTTCCCTTGGTTCTGCAATGCTGCGTGTCGCAGAGCCGATAAAAATAGTTTGCTGATGAATGATTTGATTTTGAGTATTGAGATAGAGCGCCACTAGGTGCTCTTGTTTTTTATCGCCAAGTTCCTGTTGCATTTTCTTGGCTAGCTTTTGACTACTGAGAATACTTTCCATCTCAAGGGTTTCATGTTTGTGAATGCGAT
>NZ_AJRE01000346.1:0-737 GCF_000296955.1 Streptococcus sp. GMD4S | reverse complement strand
CCTCCTTGATAGATTGATTCTAGAATTTATTATGTCAATTACATTATAAACCTTTCTTTTTCATTTGTAAATGGTATAGACCTATTTTTCGTGGATATTTTAAAAGAGCTGGATTTCTCCAACTCTTTGATCTTATTTTGATTTTACAGGCAGTTCTTGAGCAGCCTTAACAGCAGCTGCAATCGTCTCTGCGTAAAGTTTAGCACCTTCTTCAATCATGTTGCTATCATTCCCAAAGTGGACTTGGTCGGTTCCAGCCCAGATTTCAGGGTGTTCCTTAGCAACCTTATTCCAGTCAGCGATGCTCACGTAAGGATTCTTTTCAGCTAATTCCCGCGCATAAGCCGCATACTGCTCCACTGATGTGTAAGTGTCCTTACTCTTATCTCCCTCATAAGGTGTCACCAGTATCAGATGGTGTCCTTTCGGTAGATTGTTCACGATGCTGTCCAAGTCATTCTTATAGCCTTCAGGATTATTGACTCCCGTTGCAATGACAACAGTTTTTAGCAGCGCCTTGTTCTGACTGTTATTGAGCATAATGTCATTGGCTTGCTTGGTCGTTCGACTAACCTGAGCATTGATATTTGCTTCAGGAAGTGCCTCTTGTAAGGCTGTATTGGCACGCAAGGCTACCGAATCTCCTATCAGGCTTGTTCCCTCAGAAATTCCTAGACGACTCAGTTCAGCTTGTTCAGCAAGAGTCTTTGTTTGTCCTATATTGGTCTGGGCTTGTT
>NZ_AJRE01000345.1:0-743 GCF_000296955.1 Streptococcus sp. GMD4S | reverse complement strand
GACTTTATTGAAGGTCAGTATGATATTTTGGTGACGACTACTATTATTGAGACAGGGGTAGATATTCCAAATGCCAATACCTTATTTATTGAAAATGCAGACCATATGGGTTTGTCAACCTTGTATCAATTAAGAGGAAGAGTCGGTCGTAGTAATCGTATTGCTTATGCCTATCTCATGTATCGTCCAGAAAAATCAATCAGTGAAGTCTCTGAAAAGAGATTAGAAGCAATTAAGGGATTTACAGAATTAGGCTCAGGATTTAAGATTGCGATGCGAGATCTTTCGATTCGTGGAGCAGGAAATCTCCTAGGAAAATCGCAGTCTGGTTTCATTGATTCTGTTGGTTTTGAATTGTATTCACAGTTATTAGAGGAAGCTATTGCTAAACGGAACGGTAATGGGAATAAAAGAATCAAAGGAAATGCTGAGTTGATTTTACAAATTGATGCTTATCTTCCTGATACTTATATTTCTGACCAACGACATAAGATTGAAATTTACAAGAAAATTCGTCAAATTGACAATCGTGTCAACTATGAAGAACTACAAGAAGAGTTGATGGACCGCTTTGGAGAATACCCAGACGTAGTAGCATACCTTTTAGAGATTGGTTTGGTTAAGTCATATTTTGACAAGGTATTTGTAGAACGTGTGGAAAGAAAAGAAAATAAGATTACAGTTCAATTTGAAAAAGTCACTCAACGACTATTCTTGGCTCAAGATTATTTTAAAGCCTTATC
>NZ_AJRE01000344.1:0-746 GCF_000296955.1 Streptococcus sp. GMD4S | reverse complement strand
TGTCAGATGATGACAGGCATAGTCTGGTGATAGAGCAGGGCCAGATACCGTGGCTCCCAAAGCCAAATCTTCTTTATATAGCTCGTCACGGTAGGCAGCAAATTCATAGAGACGCTGGATATCCTTTTCATCAAAGAGGCCATCTTGGTTCGGTGGGATATTAAGCAAGAGTGGAGTTCCCCGCCCTACCGAGTGAAAGTAGATTTCGACCAACTCCTCCAGAGACTTAGGATCCTGATCCTCATGGTAAAACCAGCCCGGCCGAAGAGAAACATCTGCCTCACCGATTGAAAATAGCGTCCCAAAGGGGTCTCCGTGCTGTAGATAATCTAATTCCGCCTCTGTTCCTAACTGGTCTGGCTTGACTTTTTGCCACAAGGGATCCCCTGCATAGCCTCGTTCATTGCCAATCCAGCGAATACTAGTTCCCTCAGTTGAGAAAATCAAACAATCGCCCTGCAAGTCACGAATGGTTTCAAACCAAGTCTCAAACTCATAGTTGACCTTCTGGGCCCCTTCGCCTCGAGCACCATCCATCCACACCTCAGTGAACTTACCGGCATTTCCATAGGCAGGATTTGACAAGATTTCCTTCAATTGAGCCAGATAGTAGGCATTGTAATCCGCTTCTTGGTCCACGTGATAGAGGGGACTGTGAGCATCCCAAGGAGACAAATACACTCCCATATCCATATCAAACTCAGTCACAGCTTGGGAAACCTCAAGGAGCAAGTCCCCCTTTCCAT
>NZ_AJRE01000343.1:0-749 GCF_000296955.1 Streptococcus sp. GMD4S | reverse complement strand
AATATGGATTTTGAAAAAATTGAACAAGCTTATACGTATTTACTAGAGAATGTCCAAGTCATCCAAAGTGATTTGGCGACCAACTTTTATGACGCCTTGGTAGAGCAAAATAGTATCTATCTAGATGGCGAGACCAATCTAGAGCAGGTCAAGGAGAACAATCAAGCCCTTAAGCGCTTAGCGCTTCGCAAGGAAGAGTGGCTCAAGACCTACCAGTTTCTCTTGATGAAGGCAGGACAAACGGAACCTTTACAGGCCAATCACCAGTTTACACCAGATGCCATTGCCCTCCTCTTGGTAATTGTTGTAGAAGAGTTGCTTCATAAAGAGGAAATTAGCATTCTCGAAATAGGTTCTGGTATGGGGATTTTGGGGGCTACTTTCTTGACTTCTCTCGCTAAAAAAGTAGATTACTTGGGAATCGAAGTGGATGACTTGCTGATTGATTTGGCAGCCAGTATGGCAGATGTGATTGGTTTGCAGGCTGGTTTTGTCCAAGGAGATGCCGTTCGTCCGCAAATGCTTAAAGAAAGCGACGTGGTCATCAGCGACTTACCTGTTGGCTATTACCCAGACGATGCCATCGCTTCACGCTATCAAGTGGCTTCTAGTCAAGAGCATACCTATGCCCACCATTTGCTGATGGAACAAGGCCTCAAGTACCTTAAGTCAGATGGCTATGCTATTTTTCTAGCTCCGAGTGATTTATTGACCAGTCCTCAAAGTGACTTATTAAAAGGGTGGCTCAA
>NZ_AJRE01000342.1:0-749 GCF_000296955.1 Streptococcus sp. GMD4S | reverse complement strand
AACCAAGCTAAGTACAACGAGGATATAAGCATATTGGCTCATAAGGAATCTCCCAGTGTGATAAAGAAATAGTAAAAGTGAATAAATTATTTCATTGAACAGCTGCAAGGCCGAACAAAATATAAATGTTATTTTGCTCAATCGTTCGGATTGCTTTCAAGTAATTTAAAAGATTACGACATGAGCCTAACCAAATCGATATTATTTGGTTAGGTGAATTAGTGAAGCGCCTAGCCAAAGTCCGAATAGGATTTGGCGTTAGTTACTTAGATTGCTCCGCAATCAAGTAACTTTGGCGATTTACATCTTCTCCGGCGCTTCTACTCCGAGCAAACGAAGGGCTTCTTTGAGGACGACTGCGGTTGCGTAGCTGAGGGCCAGACGACTGTCGCGCTCAGGACTTTCATCTAGGATACGTGTATGTGCATAGTACTTGTTAAAAGCTTGAGCCAAACTAATCGCAAATTTCGCAATGATAGAAGGTTCAAAGTTATCTGCTGCACGATTGATAATACGTGGAAAGTCTTGGAGTAGTTTAATGATTTCCCAGCTTTCAGCATCATTCAGGCTATAGTTGCTAGCTGTATCTGGTTTGAAATCGGCTTTGCGCAAGATAGATTGGATACGAGCGTAGGCGTATTGAACGTAAGGTCCAGTTTCTCCTTCAAAGGATACCATAGCTTCAAGGTCGAAGTCATATCCATTTGTACGGTCGGTCTTAAGATCATAGAACTTGATAGCCCCAACTC
>NZ_AJRE01000341.1:0-752 GCF_000296955.1 Streptococcus sp. GMD4S | reverse complement strand
TGAATCCCTCCAAGAAAGAGAATGACAGCCATCAAAGACGTCCAACCAGATGTCGGATTTCCCAGAATAAGAGTCCGAAACACTACAAAAACAGTCATCACAAAAGAAAGAAAACAAGATAGGAGTCCCGCTACAAAGGCTATACTCAAGGGAAAATCTGAAAAGTTAAGAATCCCTTCAATCGAGTAGAAAAAGAGTTGTCTAAAACTCCAACTGGTCTTGCCAGCCTGTCGTTCAACGTTTGGATAGTCCAGATAGTGCGTTTTAAAACCCACCCAGGCAAAGAGTCCTTTAGAAAAACGATTGGATTCGGTCAGGGTTAAAATAGCATCTACTACAGACCTTCTCATCATGCGAAAATCACGGACACCTGAGGGCAAGGCTACTGGGCTAATTTTTTGCATGAGGCGGTAAAAGAGGTTCGCACAGAGACTACGGAAAAAGGGTTCTCCCTCCCGACTAGTTCTCCGTGTCCCAACACAGTCTAAGTCTGCATTCTGGTCTAGTAAGGCCTTCATCTCAAGTAGCATACTAGGAGGATCCTGAAGGTCTGCATCCATCACGACCACCAAGTCTCCAGTTGCATGCTGCAAGCCTGCGTATAAGGCTGACTCTTTCCCAAAATTTCGTGAGAATGAGACATAACGGACCGCAGGATTTTGCTCCCGATAGGTCTTTAAAAGCTCTAAAGTCCCATCGCTTGAGCCATCGTCTACAAAGACATATTCGACCTCTGCTCCCAAGTCAGGAAG
>NZ_AJRE01000340.1:0-754 GCF_000296955.1 Streptococcus sp. GMD4S | reverse complement strand
TATAAAAATAGGTTTTCTCAGTTCAAGGAGAAAAAAGATAAATTCTTATCTATCTTAACAAGCTTAGCTGGCACAGCCCTTGTTCTCGCGGCTATCTGGTTAGGATGGACAAAATAAACAGAGAAACCTCGGTATGAACCGAGGTTTTTAAGATGAAATTCTTGGTCGTGGTTGAAAAATATGCTACACTAACAATATGAAAATTTTAATCCCAACAGCAAAAGAAATGAACACAGACCATCCTTGTATCGAAGCGCTCCCCTTGAGGGAAGAAAGTCAGGTAGTCCTTGACTCACTGGCGCACTACTCAGCCAGTGAATTAGAGACTTTTTATAAGGTATCTGCCGAGAAAGCAGAAGAAGAGTACGCTCATATTCAAGCTTTAAAAGATCACAGGGCTAAACATTATCCAGCCTTGAAACTTTTCGATGGTCTCATGTATCGTCACATCAAACGAGATGAGTTAACCAAGGCTGAACAAACCTATCTTGAAAATCATGTCCTAATTACCTCGGCTTTATACGGTGTTGTCCCCGCCTTGTCGCCCATGGCTCCTCACCGTTTGGATTTCTTGATGAAGTTAAAAGTTGCTGGGAAGACTTTAAAGAGTCATTGGAAGTCAGCCTACGATGAGGCACTAGAGGATGAGGATTTGATATTCTCACTCCTATCATCAGAGTTTGAAACCGTATTTTCGAAGGAAATTAGAGAAAAGATGGTGACCTTCAAATTTATGGAGGACAAGGCAGGCCAG
>NZ_AJRE01000339.1:0-757 GCF_000296955.1 Streptococcus sp. GMD4S | reverse complement strand
GTTTTTTGCTTTTTTCTGTCTTAGTTTCACTCGTCTATTTTACCATCTCTCCTTCTTTATTACAAGTGAAGACGGGAACATTCTAAGATTCTTTTCCTATAAAATGTAAGTTCTTGTTTTTCTCTCTCATTATTGATAAAATAGCCTTATGAAACAATATTTGAAAGAGAAAATTTCCGATAATCAATTAGACTTAAAAACAGCTATCGTCCTCAATAAAGCCATACGAACTTTTAAACCTTATGAAGCCAAAGCTGCTAAAGAACACGGGCTAACACCCACCCAATTTTCAGTTTTGGAAACCCTCTATAGCAAGGGGGAACTACGCATTCAGGATTTGATTGAAAAAATGTTAGCCACTTCTGGAAACATGACTGTCGTCATTCGAAATATGGTTCGAGATGGGTGGATTTCTAGAACTTGCGACCCCAAGGATCGTCGATCCTTTTTCCTGAAATTAACACCTGCAGGACGCAGAAAAATCGAAGAGGTTCTTCCTGACCATATCGATTCTATCGTAGAAGCACTCAGCATCTTGGAAGATGGCGAAAAGGAAGACTTAATCCGCATTTTAAAAAAATTTAAAAATTTGTGAGCAAAATTATTGCTAATTAGTATCATTTGTTGTAACATAGATGGTAACAAAAGAGTTCGCTCTTTAAATTTTTTACTAAAGGAGACACATCATGTCTAAAAAAGTATTATTTATCGTCGGTTCACTACGCCAAGGTTCTTTCAACCACCAAATGGCCCTCGA
>NZ_AJRE01000338.1:0-759 GCF_000296955.1 Streptococcus sp. GMD4S | reverse complement strand
AGCCCAGTTCACCCACAAAACATTCCTGAGGATTGGTAGGCTTGTCCTTGTAACTAGAGGCAATAGCCACTGCAACGGCTAAGTCAATGGCAGGCTCATCCAATTTCACACCACCAGCAGATTTGAGATAGGCATCCTGATTTTGCAAAAGAAGCCCTGCTCGTTTTTCCAAAACAGCCATAATCAGACTTGCACGATTGAAATCAAGACCTGTCGTTGTGCGCTTAGCATTTCCAAACATAGTTGGTGTCACTAAAGCCTGAACCTCCGCCAAAATCGGACGGGTTCCTTCCATAGTCACCACAATTGATGAGCCAGTCGCTCCATCCAAACGCTCTTCTAGGAAAACTTGACTCGGATTGAGCACCTCAACCAATCCGCCCGACTGCATCTCAAAGATGCCAATCTCATTAGTGGAACCAAAACGGTTTTTGACTGCTCTCAAGATACGAAAGGTATGGTGACGTTCCCCTTCAAAGTAAAGCACTGTATCTACCATATGCTCCAACATACGCGGACCCGCCAAGGTTCCTTCCTTGGTCACATGCCCTACGATAAAGATGGCAATGTTATTAGTCTTCGCTAATTGCATAAGTTCAGCTGTCACCTCACGTACCTGAGAAACAGACCCCTGCACCCCTGAAATCTCAGGAGACATAATAGTCTGGATAGAGTCAATAATGAGGAAGTCTGGCTGAATTCTTTCTACTTCTGCGCGAACACTCTGCATATTGGTCTCTGCATAGAGATAAAACTCAC
>NZ_AJRE01000337.1:0-760 GCF_000296955.1 Streptococcus sp. GMD4S | reverse complement strand
TTAACCATCATCTTGGCCAAGGTGGTCTTTCCTGACCCTGAAATCCCCACAAAAGCCACCTTAGACCCTTGCGGAATGGTCAAATTGATATCCGACAAGACGTCACGACCATAGCCATACTTGTAGTGAACCTGTTTAAAGGTCATATCCCCTTTCATCATGCTCAAATCTTCTACCGTTTTCTTCTCCTCAAACTCCGAAGCTACTAGATAAACCTCATTTAAGCGATTATTGGCAACCTGCGCTGTCTGAAGTTTGGTTTGTAGGTTAATGATATTTTCCAAAGGATTGGTAAAGTAAACAAGCAGGGTGTTATAAGTAATCAGCTGACCCAAACTCATTTTCCCATCCATGACCAGAATAGCTCCCAGCCAGAGAACAGCAACATTGAGCAGGAGCTGGGCAACTTTTTTCAGTGCCTTTTGCTGGCTTTCTGCCCGACTGTAGGTAAAGGATTTTTTCAGATAAGCCACAAATTCCTTATCAATCTTTTGATAGCGTGAACTTTCACTGGTCAAAGACTTAATGGTCTCAATACCGTTGATGTCCTCGATGATAGAAGAAGACAGAACCGCATTAGCTTCCATGGTATCCCGATTCATCTTTTCAAAAGGCTTCATAAAGGCAAAGATAATCACTGTATAGATGGGAAGCGCAAGCAGACTAATGAAAAAGAGTGTCATATTTTGTGAAAACAAGACCAGCGAGATAATCAAAATCGTCGACACATCTAGGAAAATCGACAGAATGGTCGACGCCA
>NZ_AJRE01000336.1:0-761 GCF_000296955.1 Streptococcus sp. GMD4S | reverse complement strand
ATTTCAATTTTCTTATCTTTTTTACTCATACTGTACCTCTTTTCACTTTTTCTATTGTACAAGAAAATGCTCAAACTAGCAAGAAAAAACTCCATTTCAGTCCTTACAACTGCTATGGAGCTCTTCTTTATTTCATGTCTTTTAGTCCACTTTGACAATCCATCCTTCTGGTGCTTCTACGTCACCAAATTGGATACCAGTCAATTCATCATAGAGTTTACGTGTAACAGGACCTACTTCTGTTTCGCTATAGAAAACATGGAAATCATCGCCATGTTGGATACCTCCAATTGGCGAAATGACCGCTGCTGTACCACAAGCTCCTGCCTCTACAAAACGATCCAAATTATCAATTGGAACATCACCTTCAATCGGTGTCAAGCCCAAGCGGTGTTCTGCCAAGTAAAGCAAAGAATACTTGGTAATAGATGGCAAGATAGATGGACTCAATGGTGTTACAAATTCATTGTCAGCTGTAATTCCAAAGAAGTTAGCTGAACCGACTTCTTCAATCTTTGTATGTGTAGATGGGTCTAGGTAGATAACATCTGAAAATTGGCGTGACTTGGCCATTTTACCTGGGAGGAGACTTGCAGCATAGTTTCCACCTACCTTGGCCGCACCTGTACCATTCGGAGCTGCACGGTCGTATTCATCCTGAATCAAGAAATTTGTTGGGACTAAACCACCTTTAAAATAGTTACCAACTGGCATAGCAAAGATGGTGAAAATATACTCTTCTGCTGGTTTAACCCCAATAA
>NZ_AJRE01000335.1:0-765 GCF_000296955.1 Streptococcus sp. GMD4S | reverse complement strand
TAAGCCAGGTACTTCCCCAAAGAAAGGCGAGAAATCACTGGTGTAAGCACGAATTCCCACACGCTCACCCGATGATTTCGCTCCTGCCAAGGCTGGATAGTGAGGCAAGGCCGCATCCTCCATTTGCTGGAGCAAGGTTTCATCCACCGTCAAGTCAAATCCCATGTCGTTTTCATGGGTAGCTCCTAAAGACAATTTCCCACCTGCAAAAGGGATCAAATCCCACTCTCCTTCCGGCATGACAACAGGGTAAGATGCTAGGTCTTCGGAGAGTTGATAATCTCGGAGCTGTCCCTTTTGGGGACGAACATCTACCTCATACCCTAAAAGCTCCAAAATGTCACCCAACCAAGCTCCCGTCGCTAAAATAACCTGATCAAACAAGTCTTCACCAATCTGATAGCCGGATGCTAAAGGTGTCAGACTCACTTTTTCTTTGACCAGCTTGACTTGACTGGCTTCTAGCAAACGAGTTACTAAGAGGTGACCATCTACTCTCGCTCCACCAGAAGCATAGAGCAGGCGGTCGAATCCCTGCAAACCAGGGAATAATTCATCGGCAGATGCTTGATTCAGAACATCTAACTGGCCTATCAAGGGAGATTCTTCTCTACGCTGGAGGGCTAGTTCATAAAGTTCTTCTAGTTTGGATTCATCCTTTTTCAAGAGAAAAACTCCTGAGCGTTGGTAAAAGTCGATTTCCTGACCAGACTTTTCTAAATCAGCCAACAAATCCACATAAAAGTCAGCTCCCAAGCGCGCCAT
>NZ_AJRE01000334.1:0-768 GCF_000296955.1 Streptococcus sp. GMD4S | reverse complement strand
TCAACGGACGTTGGGTGACATACGGCGAAGGTTCGACCGTTGGTTACCGTCGCTTGGTTCAAGGCAAGCCTGTAGAGGCACAAAAAATTCGTGTAACCATCACTGGTGCTCAAGCAACTCCAATCTTGACCAACTTCTCAGTCTACAAGACACCAAGCAGCATTGAAAAGACAGATGGCTACCCTCTTGGACTTGAATACCACTCAAACACAACAGCAGATACAGCCGGAACAACTTGGTACAATGAATCTGAAGGTGTTCGTGGCACTTCTATGTGGACCAATCAAAAAGATGCCAAAGTAAGTTATACCTTCACAGGAACCAAGGCCTATGTCGTTTCTACAGTCGATCCAGGTCACGGAGAAATGTCCGTCTATGTTGATGGTCAAAAGGTTGCAGATGTGCAAACTAAGAATGCTAGCCGTAAACGCAGCCAAAAAGTCTTTGAGACAGGCGATTTAGCACCAGGCCAACATACTATTACCCTTGTAAACAAAACAGGCGAACCCATTGCTACAGAAGGAATCTACACCCTAAACAATGATAGTAAAGGGATGTTTGAACTCGAGTCTACTAACTACGAAGTCGAAAAAGGAAAACCAGTCACTGTTAAGATTAAACGCGTTGGTGGAAGCAAGGGGGCTGCTACTGTTCGCTTCATCACAGAACCTGGAACTGGAGTTCACGGTAAAGTTTACCAAGATACAACTCAAGATGTGACCTTTAAAGATGGAGAAACAGAAAAGACTGTTACCATCCCAACGATTG
>NZ_AJRE01000333.1:0-769 GCF_000296955.1 Streptococcus sp. GMD4S | reverse complement strand
GGATAAATACTGCTAACATTGTGGATTCTTTTCCCCAATCTGTGGAAAAATCCTATTATCTATGGTAAAATAAGTCTAGCACTAAACTACTAAAATCATAGTAAAGGAGGAAAATTAGTTGAAAGAAAAGCAATTTTGGAATCGTATTTTAGAATTTGCTCAAGAAAGATTGACTCGATCTATGTATGATTTCTATGCTACACCTGCTGAACTCATCAAAGTAGAAGAAAATACAGCTACTATATTTCTACCGAGATCAGAGATGGAAATGGTGTGGGAAAAGCAATTAAAAGATATTATCATTGCTGCTGGTTTTGAAATTTATGATTCTGAAATCAAACCTCACTATATTTTCACTAAACCTCAGAGTACAGAATCTCCTCAAGTAAATGATACGAATAGTGTCTCTACTTACGATTACACACCTGCACTACCAACGATTCCCTATTCCGAAACAGGGTTAAAAGAAAAATATACCTTTGATAACTTTATTCAAGGTGATGGTAATGTTTGGGCGGTGTCTGCTGCACTAGCTGTATCTGAAGATTTAGCTCTGACTTATAATCCTCTTTTCATCTATGGAGGACCTGGTCTTGGAAAGACTCACTTACTCAATGCGATTGGAAATGAGATTTTGAAAAATATTCCTGATGCGCGTGTCAAGTACATTCCTGCCGAAAGCTTTATCAATGACTTTCTTGAACACTTGCGACTTGGGGAAATGGAAAAGTTCAAAAAGACTTACCGTAGCCTTGATCTCTTATTGATC
>NZ_AJRE01000332.1:0-769 GCF_000296955.1 Streptococcus sp. GMD4S | reverse complement strand
GAAAAGGCTGTCCATAACATGTTTGCGATAAAGGCAAAAGGATACCAATACAAAGCATTTTGTGACAAGGCTAATAGCAATCCAGCTAAGACCTCACCGGCAAAAATATTTCCGTAGATCCGAATCGCCAAGGAAGCAAAATTGGTGAACTCTTCTAAAATGTTCATCGGAGTCATAAAGCCAGGTGTAACAAATGCTCTCAAATATTCTTTAACGCCTCTACGACGAACTCCTTCTACATGGGCGATCAAAGTGATCAAGAATGATAGGGATAAATCGTATCCAAGGTTGGCTGTTGGGGAAGTCCACAAGTTATAACCGTTTGTTGTTTGTACTTTTGCCATTAAGCCGATATTATTGGCAACCAAGATAAACAGAAATAGAGAAAACAGAAATAAGGAATAATCCTTGATGTATGATTCTCCAATGTTTGGTTTGGTAAAACCAATCACAAAGTCGTAAATCATCTCAAGAGCATTTTGTTTGCCCTTTGGACGGATGGTCATTTTACGACTTGCCCAGTAGACAAAGGCAAAAACCATCAAAACAGTTACAAGAGACATGGCAAGCAGGGTCAAATCAAAGGATATTGGTCCAATATTAACGGTTGGATTCAAACTTTCTTCCATGGTTTGACACCTCCATTTCTAAATAGAGTTGTCTATTTAATGACAAATGACATCGCCAAGGTTACAAAGAATGTTCCTTCGATAAAGGCAATCCCCATGATCATCAAACTACGCAATTGTGGGATGATGTCTGGTTGGCG
>NZ_AJRE01000331.1:0-773 GCF_000296955.1 Streptococcus sp. GMD4S | reverse complement strand
TTGATTATAGGTAAAGATTGCCTTATGATCAACCTGAATTCCTTCTTTACACCAAAGTTTACAATCTTGACACTTAGTTGACATGCCTTTTTTCATACAGTTTGGGCAATAATTCTCACCAATCTTCTCAAAACTAGAAGCACAAGCTGAGCAAAGATAACTGCAGTCATCTTTTAAAATGAAGAGACTGCTAAAAGTCAGTTCACTCTTTGTAGTCTGGTCACATAGTAAACAGTTCATAACCCTGCCTCCTTGTTCATCTGCTTGATTTCCTTGATTGCCTTTTTGATGGAAGCATTTAATCCATCATGAAAGAAGAGCAACTCACCAGTTGGTCTATCCATACTGCGTCCAACTCGCCCTCCAATCTGAATCAAACTAGACTTGGTAAAGAGACGATGATTAGCTTCTACTACGAAAACATCTACACAAGGGAAGGTAACTCCGCGTTCCAATATTGTCGTACTGATCAGTATCGTCAACTCTCCATCTCGAAAAGCTTGCACCTGCTCTAATCGATTTTCTGTGACAGAAGATACAAAACCAATTTTCTCATCTGGGAAATACACCTGTAGTGTTTCTTTTAGTTTTTCGCCTTTCTTAATCTCTGATGTAAAAATTAGCAATGGATAACCTGTTCTTCTCTGTTTCTCAATATAAGTCTTTAACTTGGTTGATAACTGGCTTTTCTCTAAACAGCGATTAAAATCCGATAACCAGACTGGTTTAGGAATAATCAAAGGATTTCCATGAAACCGTCTCGGCAAGCTTAA
>NZ_AJRE01000330.1:0-783 GCF_000296955.1 Streptococcus sp. GMD4S | reverse complement strand
ACCATTGCTCTTTTTCCTCTTCAGGCAGGATCGTAATAAACTGCACATCATGATAAGAATGGAAAGTCGCTAGCTGCATCACCAAAAGTTGCAGTTGTTCTAGAACGAGATTTCTAGGTCCAATATAACCCACCGGTCCATGGCTGAGGTTTGCCGGGATTGGCATATCTGGGATTTTTTTGTGACGACTATAGAGAGCGTAACCCTCTTCTTCTAGAGCATCCTTCTTACCGCTACGCTCCTGTTGACCGTATTTCAAGTCATAGCTAGTCGGCATTTTCCCGAGTCCCAAACGATAGTATAAAAAGTCAAAATGCAAGGGAGTCTTTTCGTAAATTCGGTGATTGTAACTCTCAACCAAGTCCGTCAACTCTAAAACCGTTGGAAAATGATAGTGCATCCCTTCTTTTTGTTCTCGTTCCAGGCGAGTCAATTCCTTGACCTTATCTTTCAGGTAAAGGCGATAGAGATCGACCCGTTCCTTCTTATCAGCCTTGTACTTTTTACGATTTTTGATAAAACCACGGATAGAAAAAATCATTGTGGTTATGGACATCCCTACTGTCGCAAGAATATAGATCCCTCTAGGTTGAATCAAGGTGATCAAGACAGTTACCCCGACCATCATCAAAGGAGGAACGATCAGCTTTAACAGTTCATCACTCGGCTTAACCGGCTCCTGTCCTGGGGGATTGATCAAGATTTTATCCTCGCTACCACGATAGATGATCCGTGGAGAACGATGATAATCTGGATAATCTTCATAAAAACCATATCGAGATG
>NZ_AJRE01000329.1:0-792 GCF_000296955.1 Streptococcus sp. GMD4S | reverse complement strand
TACGGTGCTGTCCACCTGTACATCCTACTGCAATGGTTAAAACAGACTTGCCTTCTTTTTTGTAACTTGGCAAAATGGGTTCAATCAAAGCGAGTAAGTGCTGATAGAAACTTTCAGACTCTTCATGATTCATCACATAGTCATAAACTGCTTGATCCTCACCTGTCTGATTGCGGAGTTCCGGAAGGTAGTATGGATTTGGCAAAAAACGGACATCAAAGACCAAGTCTGCATCGATAGGAATACCATACTTGAATCCAAAAGACATGACCTCGATACGGAAAGACTGGGCTTGTTCTTGGTCTGAAAATTGCTCAGCAATGGTTTTACGAAGTTCACGTGGGGTGAGTTCTGTCGTATCCACCACATTTTGGCTCATGTTTTTCAAAGGTGCCAAAAGTTCACGTTCCAGCTTAATGCCATCTAAAATTCGACCATCTGCAGCAAGTGGGTGACTCCGTCTGGTTTCCTTGTAACGGGCTACCAATTCCTTATCTGCTGCGTCTAAAAAGAGGATTTTGAAGTCCAAATCATCTTGGTTTTCCAATTCATCCAAAACAGCCTGAATCTCTGAAAAGAAGGAACGACTACGCATATCGACTACTAGGGCTAACTTATGGTCATCATCCTTGGTCTCTACCAACTGCAAAAACTTTGGCAAGAGGGCTGGCGGCATATTGTCAATGGTAAAATATCCCAAATCTTCGAAGGACTGAATGGCTACTGTTTTCCCTGCGCCACTCATCCCTGTCACAATCACCAGGTGAAGTTGTTTCTTTGTCATCTATCTCT
>NZ_AJRE01000328.1:0-793 GCF_000296955.1 Streptococcus sp. GMD4S | reverse complement strand
TGTGTTATAATGTTAGGGATTGAAATGAGAACGGAGAATGAGAAACTATGGCTTTAACAGCAGGTATCGTTGGTTTGCCAAACGTTGGGAAATCAACCCTTTTTAATGCAATTACAAAAGCAGGAGCAGAGGCGGCAAACTACCCATTTGCGACTATTGATCCAAACGTTGGGATGGTGGAAGTTCCAGATGAACGCCTACAAAAACTAACGGAAATGATTACTCCTAAAAAGACAGTTCCAACAACCTTTGAGTTTACAGATATTGCAGGGATTGTAAAAGGAGCTTCAAAAGGAGAAGGTCTAGGGAATAAATTCTTGGCCAATATCCGTGAAGTAGATGCGATTGTTCACGTTGTACGTGCTTTTGATGATGAAAATGTTATGCGCGAGCAAGGACGTGAAGACGCCTTTGTGGATCCACTTGCAGATATTGATACCATTAACCTAGAGTTGATTCTTGCTGACTTAGAATCAGTTAATAAACGCTATGCGCGTGTAGAAAAGATGGCACGTACGCAAAAAGATAAGGAATCTGTGGCAGAGTTTAACGTCCTTCAAAAAATTAAACCAGTCCTTGAAGATGGAAAATCAGCACGTACCATTGAATTCACAGATGAAGAGCAAAAAGTAGTCAAAGGTCTCTTCCTTTTAACCACTAAACCAGTTCTTTATGTTGCTAATGTGGATGAGGATGTAGTTTCAGATCCAGATTCTATCGAATATGTGAAGCAAATTCGTGAATTCGCAGCGACAGAAAATGCAGAGGTAGTAGTTATTTCTGCGCGTGCTGA
>NZ_AJRE01000327.1:0-795 GCF_000296955.1 Streptococcus sp. GMD4S | reverse complement strand
TTTCTACTGGCTGATTCTCACTAGCTGGCGAATGCAAAAGCTACGATTGTACAAATTATAGAATCTTTTCAGGGGATTTAGGAAGGGAGCTTAGTCATATTGACGCTGCTATCGCTTTTTGTTATAGTCAAGGAGAGAGCGGTCTGGAACACTAGTTTATTCACAGTCTGTGGATAAGTCTAGGGGAAAATGACATATAACTCAGGGTGTTGAAGCACCCTGATACTAGTTCCGTACATTAGTAACTTGCCAGAGAGCTAGTAGAAACCCTAGTACAGAGCTGTTTGACAAAGGTCTGTTTAGGGGTGAAGGCCTCTAAGTCTAAGAGCTGGATTTTGGAGAAACTAGTTTTTAGGCATGTTTTCTTATCCACAAGTTGTGGATAATTTTGTGAACAAGAGAAAGAGATGTGAGATGATGACGAACATAAAACCGCATGGACCATTACCAAGTCAGGCCCAGCTGGATTATTTAGAGGATGAACTAGCTGCCTTTATCCATTTTGGTCCCAATACCTTTTATGACCAGGAATGGGGAAGTGGGCAAGAGGATCCTATGCGTTTTAACCCGACTAAGTTGGATGCGCGTGAATGGGTTCGAGTGCTTAAAGAAACGGGTTTTAAAAAGCTGATTTTGGTGGTGAAGCACCACGATGGCTTTGTTCTCTACCCGACATCCCACACAGATTATTCGATCAAGGCTAGTCCTTGGAGGGATGGAAAGGGGGACTTGCTCCTTGAGGTTTCCCAAGCTGTGACTGAGTTTGATATGGATATGGGAGTGTATTTGTCTCCT
>NZ_AJRE01000326.1:0-811 GCF_000296955.1 Streptococcus sp. GMD4S | reverse complement strand
TCATGGGCAGCTAACGTCCTTTGTATCTTGATAATTGAACACGCCTGGAACCCTGTGTGAAAAAGATAGTTCTTCCAAGGAGTAGACAATCCTTGATCGGACCTCCTATTTTCACTTTGTGTTCTTGCAGGCTTTGTATCTTAGACAGGAGTAGAGATGAGTATTCGAGTAATTATTGCCGGTTTTAAAGGAAAAATGGGTCAAGCTGCTTGCCAGATGGTCTTGGCTGATCCGGGCTTGGACTTAGTTGCAGTTTTGGATCCGTTTGAGTCTGAGTCAGAATGGCAGGGAATTCCTGTTTTCAATGATAAGGCTGACTTGGCTGGTTTTGAAGCGGATATCTGGGTAGATTTTACTACACCAGCCGTTGCCTACGAAAATACACGCTTTGCTCTTGAAAATGGCTTTGCTCCTGTCGTAGGAACAACAGGCTTTACTAGTGAAGAAATTGCAGAACTAAAAGCATTTTCTCGTGAACAAGATTTGGGTGGCTTGATTGCTCCCAACTTTGCCTTGGGAGCTGTCTTGCTTATGCAATTTGCGGCGCAGGCTGCCAAATATTTCCCAAATGTGGAGATTATCGAGCTCCATCATGACAAGAAAAAAGATGCTCCGAGTGGAACAGCCATTAAAACGGCTGAGTTGATGGCAGAAGTTCGAGAGTCTATCCAACAAGGTGCGCCTGATGAGGAAGAATTGATTGCTGGTGCCCGTGGTGCTGATTTTGATGGCATGCGGATCCACTCAGTTCGTTTGCCAGGCTTAGTAGCTCATCAAGAAGTTATCTTTGGCAATCAGGGAGAAGGATTGA
>NZ_AJRE01000325.1:0-812 GCF_000296955.1 Streptococcus sp. GMD4S | reverse complement strand
TTGTTGAAAAAAGATAGCTGGTCTTAGTAAAGCTTGTAAAGGCATTACTGTCCGCACCTAATCGAGTAAAAGCAGCCATTATATCCTCCGAATTTTCTCTTTCAAACAATTTATGTTCAAGAAAATGTGCAATTCCTGCTGGATGATGACGTAAACCTTTTCCCAAGCTTGTATAAGTTGCATCTACAGAACCAAATTGAACTGTTACAATCCCATAAACCTCATTGAAATCTTGCTTAGGGAGTAAAGAAACTGTCAACCCATTTGACAATTTTGTTTTGTAGACTGTTTCCTTTACAGCAGGATAGTATTTTTCTTCAAAAGTAACCTTTGTCATTCTACTCCTTCCATAAAGTAAATCGCTTGTAACTTCAAACTATTGGCAGCTTTACATACAGCTTCTTTATCAACACTCTCTAATTTTGCCACCAATCGATCAATGTCAAAGCTTGATTTCCCCAATAGAGCATTCAAATAGACTCTTTCAACTAGGGCCTGTTGATTATCTTGAGCCATCAACAAAGATCGTCGAATCATCTCCTTGGTTTGTTCAAGCTCAAAATCTGTAAAGTTGCCCTTTTTCAAATCTAGCAACTGATGATTCATCAATTTTCTAGCCTGATTTCGATTTTCTCTATCAATACCCGCATACATCCTTAACAGACCACTAAACAAATCCAATTGACTAGAGACTGTATAGGCTATTCCAGCATTTTCACGAACATTTGTAAAAAGTTTCGAATGTGCAAATTCACCCAACAAACCATTCATAACAAGCATGGGCAAATGCTCATCATCACCATATTTTACAG
>NZ_AJRE01000324.1:0-818 GCF_000296955.1 Streptococcus sp. GMD4S | reverse complement strand
AACGAGCTATGTATATTATGGCCATTGAAATTGCGACTGCTATTGATGGTCAGATTAGCGAAGATGATAAAGAGAGCTGGTTAAGTGTTGAGGAATTTAAAAAACGGCATGAGGATATCCTTTCGATGAGTTATGAAGAAGCTAATGAGCTGAGTTTGGAAGAAATTCCGTTTATGGATGATGTGAGAGACCCAGTTTGGGAAGAAGACGACCGCAGGAATGAAGAATACATTAAAATCCACGGCGAACGTGTTTATGACGACGAGGAAGACGAGTGAGAATATACATCAAAGGTGATTATACTAGAAAAGTGTCATTTGGCTACAGAGAACTCGCATGGAAAATGTGGTTTAAAGAAAGAAATGGTAAAAAAATAAGTTTCTCAAATGTCGGGGATGATGAGATGTTGCAAAATGACTTCTATTTATCTTTACGGTTAGATAAGTGGGGAGCAAGTGGCTCTCGTTGGAAAGATGCCAAGGTTAAAGGTGGCAGTGCAATCAATTCCCAAATGTATGAAAATATTGATTTGGATTATGAAGGAAGTTATGAAAGCGACGGTAGAGAAAAGGGAAAATACCTAAGAATCGCTTCGAATTATCTAGATATATTAACAGTTGATAAGCGAGCTATGTATATTATGGCACTCGAAATTGCGACTGCGATTGATGGAAAAATTAGTGAAGATGATAAGAAAACATGGCTAACAATCGAGGAATTCAAGAAAAAGCACCAAGATATCTTATCTTTAACCTTTGATGAAGCAAATGAGATGAGTTTGGAAGAAATTCAAACGATTGATGCTATTGACGATCCCA
>NZ_AJRE01000323.1:0-821 GCF_000296955.1 Streptococcus sp. GMD4S | reverse complement strand
GGAGAAAGCCAACCACTTGCTTATCCCAATAGATTGCCATCGGAAACACATCTTCGTTTTTCCGGTAGAGCCATGCATCAGCTAAAGAACGTACATTTGGAGCCACGAAATGTGCTTGTTCATCAGCTTCAGATATTTTCAAATCCAGCACTGCCTAAAAACTGCTCTCATCTACCAATTTCAGTTCAATCATTTTTTCTCCTAGCAAGGTTGCGCAATCAAAACTTGATTTACTTCTTACCTTCTCTCCACTCCCAAGCTATCCAGCACCTCTGGATACAACTTGTACTCAGCCTCGTGAATACGAGCTTCAAAGCTTTCGATAGTATCATCTGCTAGATGTGGCACACGGACTTGCTTGATGACCTTGCCTGTGTCCACACCAGAATCCACCCAGTGAATGGTCACGCCAGACTGGTCAACGCCTGCATTCCAAGCATCCTCAATACCATGAGCTCCTGGGAATTCCGGGAGATAAGCTGGGTGAATATTGATGATACGGCCTTCATAAGCTGCTAGCAAGGTTGGACCGACGATTTTCATGTAGCCTGCGAGGCAGACCAAGTCAATCTGGTGTTCTTCCAAGAGTTCGACAAGTGCTGCTTCGTAGTCTGCCTTGTTCTCAAACTCCTTGAGTTCAAAAGCATAAGACAGGACTCCGAGCTTGTCTGCCCGCTCTAGCACATAGGCGTCACGATGGTCTGAAAAAACAAATTCCACCGGAAATTCTTCGGCAATCACCTGAAAATTTGAGCCGTTACCAGAGGCAAAAACCGCTATTTTTTTCATTTGATGATGACACTTTCGTTTTCTTTCTTGAC
>NZ_AJRE01000322.1:0-823 GCF_000296955.1 Streptococcus sp. GMD4S | reverse complement strand
GGTCTGATAATGTCTATAACTTGGTAACAAAACGTGCCAAAGCTTTGAAAGATGCGACTGTTGAGTGGATTGATGGTAACTTGGGTGCTAAAACAACCATGAAATACCCGTCTGTTTACCTTGATGGAGAAGGAGCGCGTGGAACCATGCTCTCTATCGCCTTTGCCAATGCAGGGCAACACCAAGATACGGGTGCCAAGATGATCCACAACGCTCCACATACAAGCTCGTCTATCGTGTCTAAATCCATTGCTAAAGGCGGAGGAAAGGTGGACTATCGTGGACAAGTAACCTTTAACAAGAACTCTAAGAAATCTGTTTCTCACATCGAGTGTGATACCATTATCATGGATGACTTATCAGCGTCAGATACCATTCCGTTTAATGAAATTCACAACTCGCAAGTTGCTTTGGAACACGAGGCCAAGGTATCTAAGATTTCAGAGGAACAACTCTACTACCTCATGAGTCGTGGTTTGTCAGAATCTGAAGCTACTGAGATGATCGTTATGGGATTTGTAGAGCCCTTCACTAAAGAACTTCCAATGGAATACGCAGTTGAGCTGAACCGCTTGATTAGCTATGAAATGGAAGGTTCAGTCGGATAAATCCAAAAAGGAGAAGCAAATGGGATTTTTAAAAAAATTATTCGGTAATGTTGAAAAAGCGAATAAAGGTGAAATTCCTGTCGAGGAAATTGTTCCACCTTTTACAATTGATTTAGCAGAAGAAGCAGATGATTATTGGCGACAAATGGAACAAAACCTCTTGATAAACGCTGTAAAAGCTGCTGGTGGTCCTGAGGCCGTGGAACGTGCTTTTG
>NZ_AJRE01000321.1:0-824 GCF_000296955.1 Streptococcus sp. GMD4S | reverse complement strand
AGGCTAGGTACTGTTCGATGACTTCTGTAATAGGCACATCGTAGATATCCATCTGGTACTTAGAAACCAAGTGCAAGAGCAGGTCCAGTGGCCCTTCAAAATCTTTTAATTTAATATCCATTATCTATATTTTTCTAAGGTCAGGACTGTTTTTAATCCTAATTTTTTTGCAATTTCGTACAAATCAACCTTGTTTTCTATTTGTCTTAGAATAAACTGTTCCCGCAAGGCTTGGGCTGATAAGGTGGGGAAACCTTTCTCCTTGACAAAGGACTCCAGCTGACGAAAGGCCCATTGGCGAGAATAGGCTTTCCCTGCCCTTTCAAAGAGATAGGTCTGCCCCATCAAGGGTTCTAGCTCTGGAGTCAAGATCGTGGGTATGGTGACAATTCTCTGTTGGGAAGCCTTGCTGATTCGCAACACCTGAAAATCCAGATTGATATCTGCAACCTTAAGGGCTAAAATCTCACTAGGCAAGAGCCCTAGCTCCAAGATAAGAAGCGCCAGCAAGCGTCCTTCTGTATAATTACTTTCCTGCCAAAAAGAGTCTAGGTCTAGAATCTCTGGTTTTTCAGTCTTCTTTTCAGCTTGTTTGGCTAATTCCAAACGATAAAAACTGTCCACTTCTTCTTTTCGATAGAGAAAGTAGAGAAATTGGTTACAGGCCGAAAGTTTTCGCTTCTGGGCGCTGATTTTTAGATTGGCTAGCTGGCCTTGGTAAATCTTGAGACTAGTTTCAGAGATCCGCTCACCCACAATGTCTAAAAATTGCTCTAGATCATACTTATAGGACTGCTTGGAATTGGCAGACAAGCCCTGTTTTT
>NZ_AJRE01000320.1:0-825 GCF_000296955.1 Streptococcus sp. GMD4S | reverse complement strand
GATAGGTCTTTAAAAGCTCTAAAGTCCCATCGCTTGAGCCATCGTCTACAAAGACATATTCGACCTCTGCTCCCAAGTCAGGAAGCAGAGCTTCCACAGACTGATAAAAAAGAGGAAGTACTTCCTCTTCGTTTAGACATGGGACAATGATTGAAATCATCATCTTAGTCTTCAAATCCATTTGGATGCTTGCTTTGCCAACGCCATGCGTCTTCACACATTTGGGCGATGTCGAGTTCTGCTTTCCAGCCCAGTTCTGCTTTGGCTTTTGCTGGGTCTGAGTAGCAGGTAGCTATATCACCTGGGCGGCGTTCTACGATGCGGTAAGGAATAGGACGTCCCACTGCTTTTTCCATGTTTTGAATAATTTCAAGAACGGAGTAACCTTTCCCAGTTCCAAGGTTATAAACATTAAGACCTGAACCTTTTTGGAGTTTTTTCAAAGCTGCAACGTGACCTTTGGCCAGGTCTACGACATGGATATAGTCACGAACACCAGTTCCATCTTCTGTATCGTAATCATCTCCAAATACTTGCACTTGCTCTAGTTTGCCAACTGCTACTTGTGAAACATAAGGTAAGAGATTGTTTGGAATTCCATTTGGATTTTCTCCTAGGTCTCCACTTTCATGCGCTCCGATTGGGTTAAAGTAACGAAGTAATACCACGTTCCATTCTGAGTCTGCCTTGTAGATATCCGTCAAAATTTCCTCTAGCATGAGCTTAGTACGACCATATGGATTGGTCACTGAAAGTGGGAAATCTTCTAAGATTGGAACTGTATGAGGGTCTCCGTAAACTGTCGCAGAAGAACTGAAGATGATG
>NZ_AJRE01000319.1:0-829 GCF_000296955.1 Streptococcus sp. GMD4S | reverse complement strand
ATCCAGCTGAGCTATGAGACCTAACATGACCATTCTATCAAAAAACAAGAGCTAAGTCAATCTTCTATTTGTGGTAAGGAGAACCCTGTTGAATTGTAAAAGCACGGTAAATTTGTTCAACTAAAACTAATCTCATTAACTGATGTGGTAATGTCAGACGTCCAAAACTGACAGAAAGATTGGCCCTATTTTTTACAACAGGAGCTAGACCCAAACTTCCTCCAATGATAAAAGTAAGCGTTGAGTAGCCTTTTATAGAAGCTTGCTCTAGTTGCTTACTCAATTCCTCTGAGGAGAGTGTTTTTCCTTCAATGGCTAGTACAACGACAAAGTCTCTTTCTCCAACCTTAGAAAGAATTCTTTCACCTTCTGTTTCCAAGATTTTTTGATTTTCTAATTCACTGGCTTTGTCAGGTGTCTTCTCATCAGTGAGCTCAATCATTTCTAATTTGGCGAAACGTGAAATTCGTTTGGTATATTCAGCAATACCATCTTTAAGGTATTTTTCTTTTAATTTTCCCACTGTTACAATTTTTATTTTCATTCTTCTATTCTATCATATCCACACTTCATTTCACATCTTATACACACAAAAATCATTCAAAATTACTAGTGAATTCACAGAATAAAGTAAGTTATCCACAACTTGTGTAAAACTTTAAGCTTTTAAGTTTGGATTAAGTTAATAGTTTTATAATCTGAGTAAATAAATAACAAACGGAGGCGTTTATGAAACACTTACAAAAATTTTACAAAAAAGGAGTTAAAGTTCTTGCAATCATTCTAATCGGATTTTTAAGTGGTGCCTTAGGAAGTTTCGTAACATTGC
>NZ_AJRE01000318.1:0-829 GCF_000296955.1 Streptococcus sp. GMD4S | reverse complement strand
TGGGTTCTGTTTAACGTCTGTGTCTCCTGCTTATAAATAAAAACTAAAATTTATATTTTTGTGGTATAATATATATTAACAAGTACTTGTTTTCGTTCCGTTTTAGAGGACTATAGGCTGTTAATCATTTTAGAATTTTTTGCATAGATTTTCTAAAAATTATAAAAATCCATGGATAATAACGGATGAAGTCTCGTAAGCTTGGCTGAATAGAAATCAAAAAGGAGAAAATTATGAATAAGAAAGAATGGGTAAAACAATTTGAGGAGGTCAATGGCCGCAAGCCGACTGCATCAGAATTAGCAGAGGCGCAGTCAACTAAAAAGTTTGCGAGAGGAACTAGAAACATTAAAATCTATATTGGGTTAGTCCTCGGTATTTTGGTTGCTATAATCCTAGTAAGTGTTTTCTCGCATTCTTTGATTGGAAAGAAAGAGTCAAATCAAGCATCGTCTGCTGTTTCAACTACAGAGTCAACAAGTCAATCGTCTACAAGCCAAGGAAAAACAGATGAGGCTGATAAGGATAAACAAGAGGAAATTCAGAAACTCAAGGATCAACTGACTGCTTTAGATACCAAAATTACTGAAGCAGAAGCACTTGTTAGCAAGTTAAAGAAAGAAACTACCGTTCCAAAACTAGATATTGAAGCAATCAAGAACAATGATTTGTCTAGTTTAGAAGGCACTTGGCGTAGTCAATCTGGTAATGAATACATTATTAAGAATTCTGGAGAAGTAGATGCGACTTGGTTTACAAATGATCAAAAGTACGAATCTGTAGTTGGATTAAAGGTATCAAAAGGTCAAGATAGTCGTAACCCTGAGAC
>NZ_AJRE01000317.1:0-835 GCF_000296955.1 Streptococcus sp. GMD4S | reverse complement strand
CTGCGACAAACTGGTGGCTTGTCCCGTGGGCACCATATTTACGAACCTTGTTGTCTGTGTAGTATTTAGTTGGTAGAGGGTAGCGATAAGCCTTCTCTGGCATGCTTGTGTGGAATGAGGTATCAAATACGACAACACTGGTAATATCTGGCAGCAATTCCTTAAATGCGCGAATTCCAGCTGCGTTAGCTGGATTGTGAAGAGGAGCCAACAGTCCCAATTCCTCAACTTTTTCTAACACATCTCCCTCAACAACTGTTGATTCCTTGAAATATTCACCACCTGCAACGACGCGGTGGCCGACACCTGTAATCTCATCGTACCCTTTGATAATGTCAAAACGAATCAAGTCATCCAATAAAATTTTAACGGCTTGTGTGTGGTCTTCAATATCAAGAATTTGTTGCTCCGAACGACCGTCAAATTTTACAGTTGAGATCGAATCCTTCAATCCAATACGTTCAATCAAGCCTTTAGCCAAAACTTTTTCCTCAGGCATTTGATAAAGTTGCCATTTCAAGCTTGAGCTTCCTGCATTGATTGCAATTGTTTTTGTCATAAGATGATACCTCTTTTTAAGCGTTTTCATCTATTATAACAAAATCTCTTTTATATTTCAGTACCTTTGCTCCAATTTTGAAAATTTTCTTTAAAGGTCAACAAAACTGACGGATCTTGCAAGCTAGTAAGAGGGTAGACAAAGGGTTCTATTTCCTTGTCTCTTTTCTTCTGTAAGACAAAAATACTTTTAGCTTGGCTTGCAGTTGAGAAAATATCCTCTGGCAGAGCGATGATAGCAGCCAGACTCACTTCGTCTTTGAGCCACCCTTTTAAT
>NZ_AJRE01000316.1:0-840 GCF_000296955.1 Streptococcus sp. GMD4S | reverse complement strand
AAAGAAACTGTCGAACCAGTCCAAGAAGGTAAAAAAGTTTTAGAACAAGTTACCTCTGAAGCTGAGGTAACCAATGTTTTAGCAACTGAAGCAGTCCGGAAAAATAAGCTTGAGGCTGAAAACAAAGCGGCAATTGAGGCGGCGATAGCTAATAATAAGGAAGTTATTGCGGAAGCTAAAAAAGTGTTAGCTACGGATAGCGTTACAGCTAAACAAGGCAATGAACAATTGTCACGTTTGAACGAGTCAATTCTTGCAGTATATAATGAGCTAAAAAAAGCAGGAATCGGAAAAGATGGAAACTTTGGAGTCGCTTTGGCTGCTCAAGATTTCTATGCCGAAGAGGGTTCTAACACAACTCATGCATCGGAAACAAACGCTGCAAATCATACTGGTAAAGATACCTATACAATTCCAGTACAAGAAATTAAATTAATTACGGGTACTGATGCTACAGGTCTAGAGATTGAAGTCTATTCTAATCAGCGGGTTGGTAATGATACAAATGCTGGAAATGGGATGCATACAGAACAAGGTGGAAAAACTGGTCATAACAACAAAGGACGTGTAGACTATCCATTAACCCCTGATGCTGCTAAAAAGTTAGCTGAAGAAGCACCACTTTGGAGAAATAAACTCCGTGCGGATGGGTCAAGAATTTTAAACGCTGCAACATCGATTTACTCTGCTAACGGTGGTTATGAATACCTAGCTACAGAAATTTATGGCTATGGGTATGAACAAGGAGTTGACAGAGTTTATATTAAAGGTTTGAAAGATCGTATTGCAGTTACAGAAAAAGCCAAGCAAGCTGGTTGGAGTTTAACTTCTGTAACACCA
>NZ_AJRE01000315.1:0-840 GCF_000296955.1 Streptococcus sp. GMD4S | reverse complement strand
CTTCCTTGTCAAAATCGTGCCCCTCATCACTAGCCTTCTTATCCAAATCAGCTAGTTCACTCGGCAAATTATCTGTTGAACCAACTCTTGCTTGATCAGCTAATACTGGGCTAGCTGCGAAGAAAGTCGTTCCAATCATCACCGAAGCTACTCCAAGCGTAAACTTACGAATACTGAACTTACAGCGTTTTTCAAAAAATCGTTTATCCATGAACTCCTAAATCCTTTCATTTTCCAGTAAGCGTTTACATTTCTTTTTTAAAAAATACTCCTTTCTCTGAAAGTGCTCTGCTTAACTGTTATAAATAAAAATTAATTGTACTTTTAATATAACAAATAAAAAGGCAGAAAGCAATAGGAAATAGGTAAAATTCACTAAAATTTTCTCTTTTCTGAACAGTTCTAACGCTCAGAATTTTAAGAATCGCTTTACAGCTATAAAAAAATCCTATCTCTAATCATTCAGGGACTTATACCAAGATAAAAAAGGACTTAACCATCATGTCGATGGCTAAATCCTTCACTTTTTTAAAGTTATTTCACATGGTTTGCGAGATCTTCTTGGGCCTTTTTATTTGACTCTTCTTTTTCTTTCAACCATTTTTCTTGAGCTTTTTGGTATTCTTCTGTTGTCACTGCCTTATCTTGTACTTCTAGATATTTGTACAAAAGGGCTTCACTCATACCCTTGTTACCAGAGTATGCAAATGGAAGTGTAAATGGTACCATCTTAGACAACATTGGACGACCAGTTTGAGAAGTTGTTGGAATGAGCAAGGCACTGTCTGTCAACCAAGCTTGGGCAGCAGCATATTTCTCATAACGTTTTGAAACATCAGT
>NZ_AJRE01000314.1:0-846 GCF_000296955.1 Streptococcus sp. GMD4S | reverse complement strand
AAGATAAGGAAACCCAAGTGATTGCGAATCGCCTAGCTGAACTTCTTACTTACCACCAAATTCCAATTACAGATGAGAGAAAAACGCTCGGTGTTCGCACGATCATGGTACGAAGAGCAAGAAAAACGGGGCAAGTTCAGATAATCATTGTCACGAATCGCCAGCTTAATTTAACCCAGCTGGTAAGAGACTTAGTTAAAGATTCTCCAGAAGTTGTCACAGTTGCAGTCAATACAAATACAGCAAAAACAAGTGAAATCTATGGTGAAAAGACGGAAATTATCTGGGGCCAAAAGAGCATTCAAGAAGGAGTACTGGACTATGAGTTTTCTCTCTCGCCCCGAGCTTTTTATCAACTTAATCCGGAGCAGACAGAAATTCTCTATAGTGAAGCAATTAAGGCTCTGGATGTCAGCAAAGAAGACCATCTAATCGATGCATATTGCGGTGTTGGGACGATCGGATTTGCCTTCGCAAAGAAGGTCAAGAGTCTCAGAGGAATGGATATTATTCCAGAAGCCATAGAAGATGCCAAGCGAAATGCTAAAAAAATGGGATTTGACAATACCCATTATGAAGCGGGAACAGCAGAAGAGATTATTCCACGCTGGTATCAAGAAGGCTACCGAGCAGATGCCCTGATAGTCGACCCTCCTCGTACAGGCTTAGATGATAAGCTACTGGATACCATTCTGACCTATGTTCCAGAAAAAATGGTCTATGTATCCTGCAATGTTTCGACCTTGGCACGAGATTTAGTTAAACTAGTAAAAGTCTATGACCTCCAGTATATCCAGTCGGTCGATATGTTTCCCCACACTGCACGGACAGAAGCAGTGGTTAAAT
>NZ_AJRE01000313.1:0-852 GCF_000296955.1 Streptococcus sp. GMD4S | reverse complement strand
GCAAAGACTGGAACATCAATCTGCTGTCCAAGTGTTTTCAACTGGTCGATGGCGGCTGGGCGGTAAATATCCGCAGCAATCATCAAAGGACGTGCATTTTCTTCCTTCTTGAGTTTATTAGCCAGCTTACCAGCAAATGTTGTTTTACCAGCCCCCTGCAACCCGACCATCATGATAATGGTTGGAATTTTTGGTGACTTGATAATCTCAGCCGTGTCGGAACCTAAAACGGCTGTCAGTTCCTCATCCACGATTTTGATAATCTGTTGGGCAGGATTGAGGGTATCAATGACCTCGTGTCCGACTGCACGTTCACGAACCTTCTTGATAAAGTCCTTTACAACAGGCAAGGCAACGTCGGCTTCAAGCAAGGCCAAACGAATCTCTTTGGTTGCTTCTTGGACATCCGCCTCAGATATTTTTCCTTTTTTACGTAAATTTTTAAAGACGTTCTGTAAACGTTCTGTTAAACTTTCAAATGCCATTTTTCTTCCTCTTATTCTCTATTATCAATACTTGTTAAAATTTCTATCTGCTCCTGCAGAAAGTCATCCTTGGGATAACGCTCCAAAATCTGGTCAAAAATCTGACTGCGGACAATGTAGTCCGAATACATGTGCAGTTTCATCTCATAATCTTCTAGAATCTTTTCTGTCCGCTTGATATTGTCATAAACAGCTTGACGACTGACACCGAACTCTTCAGCAATCTCAGCAAGACTATAATCATCAGCATAATAGAGTTCAATATAGTTCATCTGCTTGTCTGTCAAAAGCGCCGCATAAAATTCAAAAAGGGCGTTCATACGATTGGTTTTTTCGATTTCCATAACTTTTATTATACCAAAAAAAC